>JBFZBH010000024.1:0-9742 GCA_041308525.1 Phycisphaerae bacterium
TGGGGTGCGGGAAGCTTATTGACAATCACCCTGCTTGGGCGGATGACGGTGCCATTTAGCTTATAGCCTTTCTGAAACTCTTCGAGGACGATGTTGTCTGGCTTTTCGGAATCGGCTTTTCTTAGCATCGCTTCGTGCTGGGAAGGGTCGAAAACTTCGCCGAGCGACTTTATCTGCTCGACGTTATGCAGGCGCAGGGTCTCAATGAGCTGCTCGTGAAGCATCGCCAGTGCCTTTCGCAGAGACTGTACATCTTCGGTTGTCGAAGTATTTTTAATGGTCTGCTCGAAATTATCCATAACAGGCAGGAAGGACTTTATTATTTTTTCCTTTTCGTAACCTGTCAGCTCGTCAATCTGCTTAACAGCCCTTTTCTGAAAATTTGCATAGTCGGCGCTTAGCCTCTGGAGGCGGGCAAAAAGCTCATCTTTTTCCTTTTGAAGACTTGCCAGCTTTTCGTTCAGCTTTTCAGTGTCTTCTGCGACGACCTGCGGTTTTTTTTCTTCTGCCTCCGGCTGAGGCTGCTGATTTTTATTTTCCTGTTTGTCGTCTTTATGGTGTTTCATTAGCTGCCCCCAAAGTATTTTTTCAATTTATCAAAAAAACTTTTGGTTTTGGGATAAGCACCGCCATTACCTGTTTTTTCGAATTCTCTGAGCAATTCTTCCTGCCTTGAAGTAAGCTTTGCAGGTATTTCAACTGTCACCTGAACAAGCTGGTCGCCTGTGCGATGTGTTCGAATGTCGGGAAGGCCCTGGCCTTTGATTCTAAAGACGCTTCCATACTGAGTTCCCGGAGGAATTTTAAGCTTGTTCGTTCCGTTGAGGCTTGGGACATCGATGGTTGCTCCAAGCGAAGCCTGTGTAAAGGTTATGGGCACGACAGCAATAAGGTCGTTGCCGTTGCGATCTAAAAATTCGTGGGGTTTTATTGTCACATAGCAATAGAGGTCGCCTCTTGGGCCGCCGTTTCTGCCCGGCTCGCCTTCGCCTGTGACACGAACGCCCTGTCCTTCGTGGACGCCTGCCGGAATCTTTACGGAAATTTCCCGTTTTTTGGGGACTGAGCCGGTACCATTACATTTTTTGCAGGGATTTGTAATTACCTGGCCTGTGCCGCCGCAGCGCCTGCAGGTTGAAATCATTTGAAAGAAACCGCCGCCGCGCGAGACCTGTCCTGTGCCGCCGCAGGCTGGACACCTCTCAGGATGAGTGCCTTTAGCACTGCCGGCTCCGTCGCAGTCGGGGCAGGTATCCTGACGGGTGAACTCGATTGTTTTTTCAGTTCCCTTTGCGACCTCGTTTAATGTAAGGCTCACAGCTGTCTCCAAATCGTAACCGCGGGCTGGTCCCCTTCGAGCGGAAGTGCGCGAACCCATACCGAAAATGTCACCAAATCCGCCGAGGTCACCGCCGAAGATGTCATCAAAAATGCTGCCGATGTCCTGCCAGTTCATATGAGAGTAATCACGCATTCCCACGCCGCGAAGCCCTTCGTGGCCGAACTGGTCGTAGCGGCTTCTTTTATCGGGGTCGCTTAGGACTTCGTAGGCTTCGGCGCATTCCTTGAATTTCGCCTCGGCTTCTTTGCTGCCGGGATTTTTGTCGGGGTGATACTTCATCGCCATGCGCCGGTATGCACGCTTGATGTCATCCGGCGAGGCGTTCTTATCAACCCCTAAAACTTCATAGTAATCGCGTTTGGCCATATAATAGTACTGTGTTAAGAGTTAAGTGTTAAGTGTATCCTTGACTCTTCGCTCTTAACTCTTAACTTTTCACTCTTTTTTATCTGACTGCTCCGTGAATCGGCTCCTTATCTTTATCATCTTCTTTTAAGTCGGTAATCAAAACATTCGTTGTAAGCATCAGGCCTGCGATGGAAGCGGCTGTTTCGAGGGCAGTCCTTGCGACTTTGGCAGGGTCAATTATACCAGCCTTGAACATATCGGTGAATTCGCCTTTGCCTGCATCGTAACCGATGTTTTTGTTCTTCTGAAGTTTCTCGATAAGTTTTTCTGCAATAACATCGCCTCTCTCGCCGCGGTTGTTTACAATCTGAGTTGTCGGAGATTTCAGTGCCCTGCTTACGATATCGAAACCGATTTTCTCATCGCCTTTTACTTTTGCTTTTGCTTTTTCGACTTCTGCGATTGCGCGAAGGAAAATGACGCCACCGCCGGGGATGAGACCTTCCTGGGCAGCGGCCCTTGTTGCGTGAAGGGCGTCTTCGAGGAGGTCTTTTCGCTCTTTCATTTCTGTTTCTGTGGCAGCTCCTGCCTTTATGACGGCAACGCCGCCGGTGAGCTTAGCGAGTCTTTCCTGAAGTTTCTCTTTATCGTAATCACTGGTGGATTTTTCCATTTGCTTGCGTATCTGTTCGCAGCGGGCATTGATTTCTTTTTTCGAGCCGCCGCCTTCGATTATCGTTGTATTGTCTTTGTCAACAACGATTTTCTTTGCAGTTCCAAGCTGGGAAAGCTCAATTTTTTCAAGCTTGATTCCCAGGTCTTCGGTTATGACTGAGCCGCCGGTGAGGACTGCGATATCTTCGAGCATTGCCTTGCGTCGGTCGCCGAAACCGGGTGCTTTGACGGCGCAGACCTTCAGAACGCCCTGCAGCCTGTTTATCACAAGCACGGCGAGTGCCTCTCCTTCGAGGTCTTCTGTAACGAGCAACAATGGTTTTCCAACGCTCGCGATTCTTTCAAGCAGCGGCACAATTTCTCTGACGTTCGAGATTTTCTTTTCGTGAAGGAGAATATAGGCATCTTCGAAGACAGTCTCCATCGATGTTGCATCGGTTATAAAGTAAGGCGAGATATAGCCCCTGTCGAACTGCATTCCCTCGACAACGTTAATCTCGTTTTCCATACCTTTGCCCTCTTCGATTTCTATGACGCCTTCCTTGCCGACCTTATCCATTGCATCCGCGAGGATTTCTCCAACGGTCGCGTCGCCGTTTGCAGAAATGGTGGCGACTTTTGCAATGTCATCGTGACCCTTTACGGGAACGCTTGCGGATTTAATAAATTTTGTCACGACATCTGCGGCCTTTGTGATTCCCCGCTGGATTGCGACGGGATTAACGCCGCTTGTTACGAATTTTAAGCCCTCGGCATAAATCGCCTCAGCAAGTACGGTAGCGGTTGTAGTGCCGTCGCCGACTGTATCGCTGGTTTTTTTGGCGACCTCGTTAATCATCTTCGCCCCGATATTTTTGAACGGCTCGGGAAGCTCGATTTCCTTACTGACTGAAACGCCGTCTTTAGTTATTTTGGGCGTTCCCCAGCTTCTCTGCAGGATAACGTTTCTTCCGGTTGGGCCTAATGTCACCTTGACAGCTGCTGCAAGTTTTGCCAAACCTTCCTTAAGGTTTGTACGTGCTGTATCATCGAACATTAATTGCTTTGCCATTTTAATCACCTCTCTATAAAAAAATTGTAATAGTTACTATTTTTTATCTTTCGATTATCCCGAGGATATTATCTTCCTTTAGGATAATATATTTCTGGCCGTCGATTTCGATATCGCTGCCGATATACTTGGGATATACGACCTCGTCATTTTTCTTGACATTCATTTTGGCCCTTTTCCCATCTTCGAGAATTCTACCGGGCCCGACGGCAACGACTTTTCCGATTTGCGGTTTTTCCCTTGCTGCGTCGGGAAGCAGAATTCCGCCCGCTGTTTTTTCTTCTGCCTCTGATGGCTTAATGACAACCTGGTCATCCAATGGTCTAATCTTCATATCTTGCTCCTTAAACTAAAGTAAATTTCTATTATTACCTTTGATACTGTATTCTTTAACGTAGATCTTCTGTAAAAATAAGCTGGATTGATTTGAGATTCATAACTGCCCAGCCAGGCATCTTTTTTACTTTCACATTAAGGTTACAGACACCGGCTTTACTGATATTGAGCCTGCCGACACTTTCGGTTTTGAAGGTGGTCCAGCTTCCAGTTTCTTTTACAGTCCCTGTAAGTTTCTGACCATCTGCTTCTAAAATAAATTCGCTTCCTGCGGCGCCTTTATCAGATGCATAAGTGATAAAGACATCAAATGTCCCGGGTTTCGTAACTTTAAAAGTCCATCTTACGAAATCGGCAGGATTTGTCCAGAAACCGATATTGTCTTTGCCGTCACCGGATTCATACCTGGCGGTCGAACCGACAATCTCGGCATCCTTCGCTAAAAGCTCTATTACACCGTCGGCTTTCTGAGATATCACAGCACTTTCCACCTTTGGCTCGCCTTTTATCTGGACAACAACGACGGTATCGATTTTGTCCGGCGCTTCAGCAGGGACATCTATTACAACTGAATCCTCGAGATTTTTAACAGCGAGTTTTTTCTCACGTTTATCTGAAAGCAGATAAGCTTTCTTCACGGTGTTTTTCAAGCCCGGCACCTGCAGCTTGCCATCCTGCGGCCAATCGAAGACGTGAAGATAAAGAGTTCCGGGTTTTGTGGTGCATCTTCCCCACGAAAGATTCTTAAAGACACTGGGGCCTGTTTCATAAATGCTTTCGCCGTTGACCTTCATCCATTTACCGATTTCTTTTAGGCGCTCGACGCTCGGTGAGGGAATAACGCCTTCTGAGGTCGGGCCGACATTAAGCAGATAATTTCCGCCCTTGCTTGCGATATCGACGAGGTTGCGGATAAGCTGCTGGGTTGATTTCCAGTTATCATCATAGGATTTATAACCCCAGGTGTCGTTCATCGTCATACAGGTTTCCCAATCCCTGCCCGGCATACCAGTTGCAGGAATATACTGTTCAGGGGTATCCACATCACCTTCGAAGCCGTATCCGAGCCGGTTATTGGTTACAATGCCCGGCTGAAGTTTTATAAGGGGGTAGAATTTTGCAGCCTGCTCGCGAGTCATTCCATGGGGTGTATCCCACCACAAAACAGCAATGCGTCCGTAGTTGGTCAGGATTTCGCGCACCTGCGGGATAGCAACCTCATCGATGTACTTATCCATATCTCCATCCTGTGCTTTGTCCCAGTGGTCGGTCTGACGGTTATTCACTCGAATCGCAGCAGCGCCGGGGTGGTGCCAGTCCTGCGCCTGGGAATAATAGAAACCAAGTTTCATATCGTGCTTCTTGCAGGCAGCAGCAAGCTCTTTTATAACATCGCGTTTGAAAGGAGTAGCATCGACGATATTATACGGGCTGGCGCTAGATTTAAACATCGCAAAGCCGTCGTGGTGTTTGGAAGTGATGACGATGTATTTCATACCGGCTTCTTTTGCGAGCCGGACCCATTCATCCGCATTGAATTTCACGGGATTAAACTGCTTTGCCAAAGCGGCGTATTCATCAACGGGAATTTCGGCATTATTCATAATCCATTCGCCGATGCCGCCTATCCTTTTTCCCTTCCACTCGCCTGCTGGTATCGAATACAGGCCCCAGTGAATAAACATCCCAAAGCGTGCCTCTCTCCACCATTCCATCCGGGCATCTTTTTGTTTTTGCGTCTCAGCAGCAGCCGGCTGCTTCGAGTCAGCGGACCATAACGGGAGGCAAACCACAGCAACCATTAATACAAGCAATCCTGCAATAATTCCATTCTTCATAAATTATTCCTTTATTCCAATCTTAATATTTGAAGCCTTTGCTTAAATTTTCTTTATTATTTTCATATATCGCGAGTCTGTTCAAAATTATTTGTCAGCCGGGGCAAGCTTGACCGATTGCAGGCTCATAACCGCCCAAGAGGACATCTTTTTAACTTTCACATCGAGAGTACAGACGCCTGTTTTACTGATACTTAGCCTTCCGATATTTTCAGTTACGTAATTTGTCCAGCTTCCGGTTTCTTTGACAGTGCCGCCAACCTGCTGACCATCCGTTTCTATAATATACTCACATCCCGCTGCTCCTCTATCAGAAGCATAGGTGATATGGATATCAAATGTCCCTGTTTTGTTGACCTTAAAAGTCCATCTGACATAATCAGCGGGATTTGTCCAATAGCCGATATCGTCTTTGCCATCCACAAATTCATACCTTGCTGTCAAGCCGACAACATCAGCATCCCTCGCTAAAAGCTCTATCATACCATCGGCTTTTTGAGATATGACAGGGCTAACCACCTGCGGCTCGCCTTTTATCTGGACAACAATGACGGTATCGATTTTGTCCGGCGCTTCTGCGGGCACATCTATTACAACTGAATCCTCGAGATTTTTAACTGCGAGTTTTTTCTCGCGCTTATCTGAAAGAAGATAAGCTTTCTTCACGGTGTTTTTCAGACCCGGCACATTCAGTTTGCCATCGCTGGGCCAATCAAAGACGTGCAAATAAAGAGTTCCCTTTTTTGTTGTGCATCTTCCCCAGGAAAGATTCTTAAAGACGCTTGGCCCTGTTTCGTAGATGCTTTCACCGTTGACCTTCATCCATTGACCGATTTCTTTTAAGCGCTCGACGCTCGGCTGCGGAATAATACCCTCCGAAGTCGGACCGACATTAAGCAGGTAATTTCCGCCCTTGCTTGCGATATCAACGAGGTTGCGGACAAGCTGCTGTGTTGACTTCCAGTCATTGTCGAAAGATTTATAGCCCCAGGTATCGTTCATCGTCATACAGGACTCCCAGTCCACGCCCGGCAAGCCTCTGGATGGAATCTGCTGTTCAGGAGTCCCGAAGTCGCCTGAAAAACTTCCTTCTTCGGTCATCCCTTCAAGGCCCATTCGTCCGCTGCTGACGCGGTTGTTTATTATGATGTCCGGCTGAAGACCTCTGACAAAACGATACATATCTTTGCCATACTCTTGGTTCCACTCGGGAATCCATTCGCCATCGAACCAGAGGACACCGAGCGGGCCATAACCTGCTATCAGCTCATTAATTTGGGGCTTTAAATAATTTTCCACGTATCGGGAAAAATTCGGATTTTTCTTTTGGCTGGTGTTATAGGTCGGATAGTGCGGAGCTTGTGCGTCGGGATGATGCCAATCCATAATAGAGTGATAAAAACAAAGCTTGATTTTGTGTTTGCGGCAGGCTTTGGACAGCTCTTTTAAAACATCGCGTTTGAAAGGTGCTGCATCAATGATGTCATAGCTGCTTACCTTCGAATCCCACAGGCAAAAACCATCGTGATGTTTCGATGTGATGACGATATACTTCATTCCTGCATCTTTGGCGAGCCGAACCCACTGGTCGGCATCGAACTTAACAGGATTAAACTGCCCTGCGAGCTTTTCGTATTCATTAACGGGTATCCGTGCGGTTTCCATGATCCATTCGCCGCCCCCGCCTATCTGCTTTCCATCCCACTGGCCGGCAGGTATGGAATAAAGTCCCCAGTGAATGAACAATCCGAAGCGAGCATCCCTCCACCATTTCATCCGGGCGTCTTTTTGCTTTTGTGTTTCAGCAGCCGGCTGCTTTGAGTCTGCCGACCAAAGCGGCAGGCAAACTACAGCCAGTATTAAAATAAGCAATCCTGCAATAATTATATTTTTCATAAATTACTTCTTCTCATTTATCTGAAAAAATCTGAAACTCATTTATGGTCGGTCCTTCGGAAGCCTGCTTAACAAATAAGCGGACATATCTTGCCTTGACCGGCTCAAATTCGGCTTTGAATTTTTCTCCGATTCCTTCGCCTTTATAAAAAGTTTTCCATTCCGAGCCGTCTTTATACTGCAATTCAAACGACTTAACGCGTCCGGCATAAGCCTCATCTATCATAACAGAGCTGAATTGGCGAACCTCTCCCAGGTCAACTTCGAGCCAGCATTCGCTTACGCCGAAATCTGTCGCCCAGCGGGTATCGAAATCATCGTCGAAAGCCTTATCTGCGCTGTGACCATTCTGGTTTTGAAAAACATTCGATGCGATTGCTTTTTTACCTGCTGCCAGAGAGCCTGAACGAAATTTTACATCAAGCGGCTCTATGGAAGCGGCATCAGAATCGATTTGGAGCACAACTATCGTATCAAGGCTGTCCTGATTTTGTTTCGGAACAGCAAGATTAATTCCTTCTTCTGTTTTTTCTATTGTCACTGAACCGCCGCCAGGCAGGCTGCTTTTCAGAATCTTTTTGCCGATATCGGGAAGGGTCAGAGTATCTTTACCCTGCCAATTGAGTATATGAACAAAAATAGTATTTCCTTTATAAGTCGAGGCGCCCCAGCTTCCCGGTTTAAATGGCCCGCCGCGAGTGCCATAAATTGTCTGGCCGTTTTTTTCGAGCCACTTGCCGATTTCCAGCAGGCGCTCGACCTGTCTTGGCTCGATTCTGCCATCCGGCATAGGCCCGACATTCAAAAGAAGATTTCCATCGCCTCCGACACATTTAACGAGGATGTCGATGCACTCCTTGAGGGACTTTATATTGTCATTGGGCTTCCAAGACCATTGCGTGCCGAGCGTCATACAGGTCTCCCAGGATCGGCCCGCACTGCTTCAGGATGTTCTCGCTCAACCCGCGATACACGGCGGCCAGGCGAGCTTCACTCTCCTCGTGCTGCTCGCGCGTTTCGCAGACGCAGACTACAGTAGCTACTCCACTCATGGTCTCGATCCTCCTGTTGCACCCGAACACACCAAAGGATTCACGCAGGCACAGGATGACCGATTCGCCGTCTCTTCAGCGTTTCGTGGCCAAGATCCCGGACGGGGGCGGTCGACTACTCCTGCGGGACGCCCCACAGGCGAAGGGTGCCATCCCAACTCACCGATGCGAGGAGCGTCCCGTCGGGACTAAACGCAACGCGGAGGACTTGCGCCGTATGCCCTTCCAGCCGCGTCAGCAGGTACCGGCCCGCGACGTCCCAGATGCCGACCGTCTGGTCATGGCTCCCGGTGGCGAGCAGCGTCCCGTCGGGGCTGAACGCGACCCCGTTGACATACCCCGCATGCGCTCGCAGGAGGCCGGCGAGTTCGCTCGACGCGGAATCCCACAGGTACGCCGTTCGGTCGTCGGCGCCAGCTGCGAGGAGAGACCCGTCCCGGGCGTAGGCTACATCGCCGACCGGCACGCCGTCGGGGCCGCGGGGAGTGGCCAGCACACGCCCGTCTGCCGCAGCGAGCGTTGTCACGCCATCCCACCGCCCGCCGCAGGTCAACGCCTCACCGGACGGCGCGAACGCCACGCTCAGGTAGGCATGGCGCCCGCCGTAGCTCCACAACACGGTCCGCGTTGCCACGTCCCACAGGCGGATGTCATCCGACAGGCTGCACGACGCAAGCTTGGCGCTGTCCGGGCTGAAGTCAAGCTCCCACACCGGGCCGGCGTTCGCGCTGGGAAGCGCAGCCGATTGGCCGGAGCCGAGATCCCACAACGTGATCGTGCGGTCGAAGCCTCCGCAGGAGAGCCACCGGCCGTCGGGACTGTAAGCACACGCTACGACCTGCGTCACGTTCTCGTAGAGAAACGACGTGACCGCGCCGCTCTGCACGTCCCAGACCGGCACGCGGCTCTTGCCGCACGCGGCGACAAGTTGCCGGCCGTCCGGACTGAAGCAGACGCTCGCTTGGCTCACCGCCCCCTTCGTGTAGTCGGGGATCGACAAGACCTGCAAGAGCTCGACCTGCCACGCGTTGCCCACCGAGATGGCCGCGAGCGGGGCGGAGACGCTCGCCGCGCGCGCGCCGAGCGCGACACAGAACACCACGGCCAGCCCGTAACGGACCCTCATGTCTTGCTCTCCTCTACGCCGCCCGCAGAGCCCCACCGTTCGCAGACGGCGCCGTCTACGCAGCGGCGAATGGCGTGA
>JBFZBH010000025.1:0-9625 GCA_041308525.1 Phycisphaerae bacterium
AAAGAAGATATTGAGCTGAGCGAAATGGTTGTTTACCTGCTGGAAGGCACCCTCAGCGAGGAAAAAAGACGCCAGCTGGAGCAGAAAATATGCTCCGATCCATCGGTCGCGCAAAAGTATATCGATTTCATCCTAAATCATGCTGCGATGATACAAACAAAAGAGAGAGTTTCCCCGACTGAAGAGCAGTTTCCCAAAACAATCGACTTCGAAACGCTCGAGGCTCTGGCTGAATATGAGCGAACAGCCGAAGAAATTGATATAGAAAAGCCCCGCATTGAGCCTGAAAAAAAAACCGAGAAAAAAACTCAGCAAAAAACCGCTGCAGCAATTCTGACAGTAAAAAAACCCCGCAGAGTTTCATTGCTCACAGCGGCTCTTTTATCCATCATTGCTACCCTTATGGTCCTTATCGCTTTGATGATTCCCCAAAAGCAGGTAGTCGCAACAATGGTTGATTCCATCGGCGACCAATGGACCTCGTCCGAAACAGGACTGGAGAAAGGTGATGAATTATTTAATGATAGACAAATCAAAGAGCTGGTTTCAGGAGTTGTAAAAATACGCTTTTATCAGGGGGCAGAGGCAATAATTGAAGGGCCGGCAAGATTTTCATGCATATCGAACGAACAGCTGTCCCTCGAGAGCGGCAAAGTATATATGATGGTGGAGCAAAAAGCTTTGGGCTTTTCTGTCATTACGCCGCAATCAAAAATCATTGACTTAGGGACAGAATTCGGCATCGATATAACCGCCGATGGAAATAATATCGTTCAGGTGTATAAGGGAACGGCCTCTCTTGCATCAGGCCAGGCTGGTAATTTCAAAGAAAGCGTGGTAATCAGAAAAGACCAGGCCAAGCTGATGGATGCAAAGACCGGGATTATAAAAGACCACGATTTTAATAGATATGCCCATATCAGGTTCATCGATTCTACGCAGAACTTTATATGGAGAGGCGAGTCGCTCAACCTTGCTGATATCGTAGGCGGAGGCAACGGTTTCGGCAAAGGAACCATAAATATGGGAATCGACCCGCGGAACGGACAGCTTATCAACGGAACAGGACAAATCAGGACAGGAAATAGAAAATATAACCGCGTCTTCGACAATCCTTTTATCGACGGCGTTTTTGTGCCGGACAACAGCGCAGGCACACGAGCAGTGACAATAACTTCTCTCGGCCATATTTTTGAAGACTGCCCAAATACAAACGGCAATTTTTATTCGGAAATAATGAATGGTTTTATTAATTTTGCGGGTGAAACTCAAATTTCGCCCGGGGGAGAAATATTCGGAAGCCTTGATAATCCGTGCATTTTCCTGGCTGCGAACGCCGGAATAACATTTGACCTCGAAAGGATAAGAAGCAGCCTGAAAGGTGTCGGTATAAGAAAATTCACCTGCGAGGCGGGAATAAGCCAGACAGCCGACAAGCAGTATGCAGACCCGGACATCTGGATACTGCTTGATGGAAAAACAGTTTACACCAGAGAGAAACTGGAGTTCGACAGCACGTATAATATTGAAATCGAAATAAGTCCTGAGGCAAGATTTTTAACGCTTATCGCCACGGACGGAGGGCCTTTATTCACAGAAAGTAAAAATGACAACTACAACGACTGGTGCATATTCGGCAAGCCTTACCTCATACTCGAAAAGACAAGATAACCTCTATCTGCATCGAAACAACCAAGTGACGATCCTCCCGTCATTTTTGTATATGCGGGCATACTCTTTTAACAGAAGCCAACACTGCAAGATGTATTGACGCAATGCACCCGCAAACTTTCACAAAGCAGCATTGACTTTTTATAAAATTAAAATAAAATAGGCCTGTTAAAAGCAATTCAGCACTCCTAAATAAGGAACGCAAATATGTTTTACGGAATTTGGCAAATTAATCCAACAGGAACAGAAAATGCACACAGGTTTACAGCCGTTCTATTCATTCTCTCAGCGGTCAGCTTGGCCGCAATGGGCGAACCGATTAAGAATGCGGTTTCAGATGCTGCAAGGCCCCTGCCGCTATCGGCTGTGAGGCTTACAGGCGGGCCGTTAAAGCATGCACAGGATTTAGATGCAAAGTATCTGCTCGAACTGGAGCCTGACAGAATGCTTGCAGGCTACAGAATACGAGCTGGACTTGAGCCTAAGGCGGAAGGATATGGGGGATGGGACGCCGTCAACAGCAGGCAGCTTACAGGACATATCGCAGGGCATTATCTTTCGGCTGTCAGCTTAATGTATGCAGCAACAGGTGATAAACGCTTCAAGGAAAGAGCTGATTACATTGTCAAGGAGCTAAAGGAAGTTCAGGATAAACAAGGCGATGGATACCTCGGGGCACTCTTGGGTAATAAGCCCGGCTCTATGCCGCGAGGACCACAGGGAGGAGCCGGAGGCCGGGGTGAACGGCCGGTGGAAGATGGAAAGGCATTATTCAATCTGCTTGCACAGGGTACAATTAACTCAGGGGGTTTTGATCTGAACGGAATGTGGTCACCGTGGTATGTTTTACATAAGACTTATGCAGGATTGCGCGATGCTTACCGATATACTGGAAATAAAGAGGCACTTGAGGTCGAAATCAAGTTCGCGGAATGGGCGGATAAAATTTTATCAAAACTTAGTGACGAACAGATACAGCGGATGCTTAACACCGAGTTCGGAGGAATGAACGAAATATTTGCAGATTTGTATGCAGACACAGGCAACAAGAAATGGCTGGACCTTTCCTATAAATTCGAGCATAAATCATTTATTGAGCCTCTGAAGCGTCACCAGGACAACCTTGCAGGCAAACACGGCAACACACAGGTTCCTAAACTGATAGGTTCTTTGGCAAGATATAGCTATGCCGGAGATGGAAGCGACCTTATATCCGCAAGCTTTTTTACAGACCAGGTAATACAGCACCATAGCTTCGCAACAGGCGGTCACGGCAAAGATGAATATTTCGGTGAACCAGACAAACTCAACGACCGGATAGACGGCAGGACAGCGGAGACCTGTAACGTTTACAATATGATAAAGTTAGCGAGAAAACTGCACGCACTTAAGCCGGATGCATACTATCCAGATTTCATCGAAAGGGCTCTTTTCAATCATATTCTCGGCTCGATTGACCCGAACAACGGAAGCACCTGCTATATGGTTCCCGTAGGTCAGGGAGTCGGGCGGGAATATCAGCAAATGTTCGACGACTTTACCTGCTGCGTCGGTTCGGGGATGGAGAGCCATGCACTTCACGCTGCCGGGATTTATAATGAGTCCGGTGACAAACTTTGGGTAAATCTGTATGCGCCATCGACTGCTGATTGGAAAGCTGCTGGAGTGAAAATAGAAATGGAGACAGACTTTCCAGAAGGCGAATCAGCAAAGATAAAACTGACGGTTAATTCACCGAAAGAATTTACCTTGGCGATCCGTAAGCCATACTGGGTCGGTGAGGGATTTTCGGTCCAGGTGAATGGAGAGAAAGCGACAAAAGACGTCAACAGCAGTGCAGCTCGACAAGAAGGCATCGCAGGGCGCCGTTTCGGACGAGCAGAAGGAAGACCGGAAGCGATGAAGGTAGGCTCTTATGTTGACATAAAGCGTACATGGAAAAACGGTGATACCGTCGAAGTCAAGCTTCCGAAAACATTACGGCTTGAGCCGCTGCCTGATAATCCAAGGAGAGTAGCACTTATGTGGGGACCGCTGGTTCTTGCAGGTGACTTGGGACCCCAAAGCGCAAGGGAGCGAGGAAGAGGTTCTCGCGGAACGCAGATAAAGGTACCTGTATTTATTGCTCAAGACAAGCCTGTTACAGATTGGCTAAAACCTGTCGGTAACAAAAACGGAGAATTCCAAACGGACAAAGTGGGCAGAGAAACAGATGTGAACTTTATGCCGTTCTATAAGCTTCATCGCCGGACTTACGGAGTTTACTGGGACATATTCACGCAATCCGACTGGGATAAAAAATCAGCTGAATATGCAGCTGAGCAGGAACGTTTGCGCAAACTAACTGCGGCGACCGTAGCTTATGCACAGCCGGGAGAAATGCAACCAGAACGTGATTTTAACTACCAAGGTGCTGACGATTCGATAGTTGACAGGGTCATGGGCCGCGCAGGCAGACACGGCAGGAGCTGGTTCTCGTTCGATATGCCGGTAGATCCAAACCACCCGATGGTTTTGGTAGTTACATATAACAGCGGGCCGCAGAGAAGACCTGCCATGTTCGAGATTTTGGCAGACGGTCAGAAAATAGGCGAGCGCGAAGCTGTAAGCAGCAGCCCGGTGAGATTCTTCGATGTTGAGTATCCTATGCCTGCTAATGTAGTGAAGGGCAAAAATAAGGTCACGGTACGATTCCAGTCAATAAAGGAAAATGATATTGAAACAATCTTCGGGCTTCGAATGATACGCGGGGATGCCGAACGTTAGTAATTTTCCGTTGACGCATCAAAAAAATGTGATAATTTTTTTACGCGGCAGTAATGCTGTTTGCACTCAGTTCATGCAAAGACAGCAGCCCTGTTCAATAGAATTCAGGCGGCAAAAAATGAAAATCAAGATTACAAGTGCGGCGTTTTCTGAAGGCCAGTTTATTCCAGCAAAATATACCTGCGACGGGCAAGAAATTTCCCCGCCTTTCAAATGGAATTCTGCTCCGAAAGAAACCCGCAGTATAGCCCTGATATGCGATGATCCTGATGCTCCGGGCAAGTCATGGGTGCACTGGGTATTGTATAACCTTCCGGCCGAGACCATAGGGCTTGCAGAGAATTTTCCTGATGATGAGACACTGGAAGATGGAACGCGACAGGGCGTGACAGATTTTGGAAAAACAGGTTACGGCGGACCCTGTCCGCCGCCTGGGAAGGCACACAGGTACTATTTCAGAATTTATGCACTTGATAAAAAAATCGATGTGGTGCCGATTATGGACAAAGAGTCGCTGCAGAAGGAAATGGCCGGCCATATAATTGCGGAAGGTCAATTGATGGGCAAATACCAGAGGAAATAAGCTTTTTGGAAAGACGGCTTTCGAAGACAGCGGGTAGAAAAGTATATTAAAAGTTTTTAAGAATAGCAGCAGTATGAATTGACAGCATCATCAAATAATCCAAATCGCTCAAATTATAGGCATCGTGTGACAAATCGTTATCAAGATACAAAATACCATAACAGCCGTCTCTTCCGATAATCGGCCCAATCATTGCAGAGTTAATTTTCTGCTCTTCACGGGTCGGTGCTGGAATGCGCGGCAAAAGAACGAACTGTTTTTTCTCGATACAATCGGTAACTTTATCATTAAACTTTATCTGGCTGAACTGAAGGGTAAGACCGTTTTTCTGCCTTCCTCCATGTGCGCTCATTGAGCCTGATGGTGTACTTCTCAGGGCACACCACGCATGGAAAGCTCCGAACTGGTTGACGGCAATGTCGAGTAAAGCAGTTATCATATTGTCCTGACTCGGAGCGACACATATCATCTCGGTTGCACGCATAAAATCTTTCGCCCTTTTGGCTGGCAATCTCATTTCAGGTGCATTCTCGAAATCGGTCCTCCTTATAATGACCTGAAGCTGCTGGGCCTCGGAAGTCTGTGTATCTTCAAGGTCGAAAGAAGCCCTCGAACGGGCAGGCTGCTGAGGGCCGGCCTGGACTGTTGATACATCTTCGAGAGAAACATCTATGCTAAAACAGCCGATACGCACGATACTATTGTTCGGAAGCTCGGTCTTGTGAATCTCTTTATCGTTAAGAAATGTCTTGTTTGCCGAGTTGAGGTCCTCGATCATCCATTTTTTGTCGTCTGTAATAAAGATGACCGCATGATGCCGTGAGACGGATTTATCAGGCAAAAAGACGTTGCTGTCCGGGTGTCTGCCTATATGAATAGGCCCTTTAGCGCACTTGAATTCGCTGACTTGTCGGCCGTCCTGTTTTACTATTAACCGCATTTTACCTCCCGGCATACACAGACAACAATCACTAACATTATTATCGACAATCCGGGGGCTGTTGTCAAGCGCCGTTTTCAAAAGGTCAGCATATTTTACCTGGATGACGGGGGCCGAAGCGCCCTGCCTAAATTAGACTCGATTTTCTGGGTCGGTTCGAGGACTTTCATGGCCTTTTTAACATCCGCGACCTTTAGGACGCCCGTGGTTTTGCCGCCTCTGGCACCGGCCGTACAATATGCATAGGAAATATTTATATGGCTCACGGCGAGCTTTTCGGCTATGTCAGCCAGTGCCCCCGACTGGTTGGTAAGGTTCAGACATAAAACATCGGTTTCATTAAAAGCCATATTGCTTCTGGTCAATATCTCCCTGGCCTTCTGGGGAGATTCAAGAACTACCCGTAAAACACCATGCTCTACAGAATCCATTACGGTCATTGCAATAACATTAACTTTGGCCTTGGCGAATTCACCGAGGACATGAGCGAGGACACCGGGTTTATTGACCATAAAAATTGAAAATTGTGTTGAGATATACATAGGCCCAACCTTTCATAAAAATCAATTTATTTTCAGTTCCTTAAGGGCGCTTTCCTTGTCCGGATAAAAGGAAAATATTTTATCGAGACTGGTTACCTTAAAAACTCTGTAAAGCTGAGGGTTTATAGCGCTTATCACGACCCTTGCGCCGAAAGACTCGAGCTTTGATTTCACTTTCAAAAGCTCGCCTAATACACGGGAGGAAAAGAATTTTACCTGCCCGAAATCAATTAGCAGCTTAGAGGGTTTTTTTCGCCCAATAAAAACAATTAACTTATTAAAACAAGCTTCTATTTCGTCCTCATTAGTCAGTGATGGCACCAAAAAAGACACGACAGCAACTTCGTCATCACCGGCTATTTCAAGGCTTTCCTTTTGCGTAAGACGGCTATGGAATTTTTTTATCATAATATCTAACGCCATTATCTCACATAAGGGATATTATGTCGAGCTTTTTTTGGGGTATTTATAGAACATATTTGGGAAGAATTGCACGTTCTTTAAACAACAATGAATTGACCAATCAAAATTTCGAAGACATTTTTAATTCAGTCAAACTAAAACCGTATAGATTTACCGTAAGAATATGATGTGATTCTGATAGTGCAGCTATAAAAAGCTTTTGGGATCCGCTGCTGATGATCTTATTTCTTTTGAAAATCGGGCAAAATCTGAGGTCCTGTTGTTTCTTTACCTTCAGCACCTGTATATTTGAAATTGAATTTTGTCCCAAGCTGGCCGGCGTTCGCAGCATCGCCGAGCAGTGAATTATGTTCAGCAAGAAGCGATTCTAAATTCTTTGCCTCGAAAGCTTCCTTAAGTCTTGTTTTCAGGCCAAACCGTCTGATAATGCATTCCCTTTCAGTTTCAACAATAACCGAGATAAGCTGCTGCTTTTGCACATCATTTAAAAGGTCAGTGCCTTTGAGATACCTTTGAATCGCGCAGGAAAACAACTGTGCAAAGCGCTGGGTTAAATTAGGGTCAGGCGTGCTCTCAGCAGAGATTTTCGCAGCCATAATTTTCAGGATTGAGGCATCTATAAGCTCATTTTTAACAGACCAGTTAAAATATTGCTTGATTCTCGCATCTGCAATTTTACCCATCAGATCATTTCCCTGCTGGCTCGGGACTGCGGCGGCAAAACGTGCCATCAGCTCAACAATCTGCGGACTCGACTTTTCAACAAAACTTTGCAGGCGGCGAATTATAGTGCCTGTCACTTGCGAGGTGAATTTCAGTTGCGGATTCGTAAGGCACCTGACCGCCCAGTATCTGACTGCCATATGGTCATCACCGAGCCTGTCAACAGCAAGTTCGGCAAGTTGAACGTTTTTTAAGCCATCGATGAGAATCAGCAGGTTCACAATCATCACGGGCCTGGTTTCATCAGTCACTTTATCGGCGGACTTGAGCGCCTCCGAAATATAGGTCATGGCTGAACCATAGTATTGCTTTTGGTACTGGGCCTGCGCCCCTTCTTTGTTGGATGAACTCTTTTCTATGATGATTTTTGTTATAGAAGCTACATCAGAAAAATCTTTGGTGTCAACCATATCATGAACGGCTTCGGATACGAATTTGTCAATGACCTGAAAATCACTGTTATCCAAAACATCCTTATTGCGGACAACTTCAATACTCTTCGTGTCAATGGCTCCAAAAGCCAACGTTGCTAAAATAAAAGCCAAAAAACAGGCAAAAAAACGGGTTTTCCCTATTTTTTCAGTCATTATTTTCGATTTCCCTTCGTAACGTATCTGTTAAACCACTTTATAATAATACATTAACTTTATAAAGGCTTAATGTCAAGTTAAATCGCCTTACACCTTTCAGGAGCATAACTTACGACAATTTAAGGACATGCATTAAAAATCGACAAAGACATAAGCCTGCTTTATCCATTTCTAAAGAAAGGAATGAAAAAACGATTAGACAATAACTTAATTGACGCAAAGGATGTTATGGCAATAAAGTATATCATTATGAACGGCAATAGCGAAAAAACGTCTTAAACCAACAAACTGCTGGACTATTATGTTAAAAAGGCGTTTGTTATGGGACTTAATAAAGACTAATATGAAATAACAGCATTTTTCGAAGATAAAGAACTATTTTTGCTAAACGACATAAGGGATAAATATGATATTATTGTTAATAACAGGGTTTAAAAAGTAATTTTTTCGGGTAATATAAGGCAAATGTTGAAAAATATTTTAAAAATAATGATATTTTTTCTTGCTGCATTCAGCATGATAATCTCCTGCAAAGACAAACCAAAAGAACAAGCACCTTCCGAACGTGAATTAACCCGTCAGACTGTAAGCACTGAAACCGCACAAAAAGAAATGATACCGCAACAGATACAGGAAATAAAAACGCCCGATGAACAGGCTGGAGCACTTCAAGATATCAATTCGGCGAACCCTGCACACGAGCTTAACAAGTTCAATTCGAATGTGAAACCAAATGTAACAGATTCGAACTCCAATGAGCCCAATGCATCACAAGCCGCTATAAGTAAACCAGCAGAATCAAATGAACCTAATAAATTAAAAGATAAAGATTCATTTAACAGCAGGTTCTCGGCAATTTTTTCTGAATATGTGGACAGCCAGGGATTTGTAAATTATAAAAAGCTCAAGCCGAAACGCATCGACTTAAACTTGGCTCTCGACAGCATAGCAAAACTCGACCCGAATGAATATAAAACCTGGCCCAAAGAGGAGCAAATTGCACTTTGGATTAATGCATACAATCTGAGAATGCTCAATATTATAGTTGACAATTACCCGATAGAATCACATCCTATTTTACGCACAATATGGCCGGTTGACAGCATCAGGCACATCGATAGAAATGTGGGAGGTATCGAAAAACAAAAAATTATCGTAATGGATGAAGAATTCACGCTTGCAGGCATAGAAGAGGAAATATTCGGCAAGAGGTTTAATGAGCCCCGCTGCTATTTGGCTATTTCGCACCTGGGCCTTTCCGGGCCTCCTTTGCGCAACGAAGCCTATATCGGCAGCAAACTGAATGAACAGTTTACAGAACAGATAAAAAAATACCTGACAAACAGCCGTGTATTCAAGATTGACTTCGAAAAAAAGATGGTTTACC
>JBFZBH010000026.1:0-9512 GCA_041308525.1 Phycisphaerae bacterium
AAACTTTCTGACAAAGAGGCACAATTCTACAAAAAAGTCGATTAAAATTTCCCCAAAGCTCCTGATAGCAAGACGGCTTACTTATTTTCGAAAATAATGTATCAGCCAGAAAATTAACGTCAGGATAATGGAAATTACGATACTCGTCGTTATGGGAAAAAATACCTTCCAGTTTTTCGAGCCGAATTCCATATCACCGGGCAGCTTAAAAAAACCGAGCCTGCCGAATGCAATTACAATCAAACCGGCAACAACCGTAAAAAGGCCGATTATAATCAACATCCTGCCAAACTGCTGTAGACCATTTTCCATTAGAAGTTCCCAGTAATATCCAAAGCACAGATGCTATAAATATATAAAAAAAGGCCGGCTTTTTAAAGGCCGGCCTTTTCCTGAAAAAATTTAATCTTCTCTTAGAAGTTATATCTTATAGTTGCAGTTCCCCACGTATCGCTCTTATCAGGATTGACCGAATCATCCATACATATCTGATGAAATACTCCCGGTGTAAAGACCAAATTATGTCCGAGATCAATATTCGTCGAGACGCCAAATACCGCATTCGACCAGTCATTGTCAACTCCGATTCCGCGTGGGTCAACACCATCGTTGAAGACGACCTCAGAATGTAGATTCAGCACCCTGTCGTCTCCGGTCAGCGGGCATTTAACCTTCCAGCCGTAATCCAGCATAAAGATATGAGCGAATCCGGACGCTGTTCCGCCAGGCTGCTTGCCGGGAAAATATTGGGAACCTACATACGAACCGCTGTTCGACGGCCAAAGCTTAACGAGAACATAAGTTGGAACAAGACCTTCGACTCCCAGCAGATTTGGGAAGGAAAAGACGCCATGCACTTCCTGAAGGTCTATGCTGGCACCATTACCAGTCGTATCATGGCTGGAACGGTCAGGATAATTATAGTACCTGTAGCCAAACATATAATTCATTGCAAAAGGCTGGTCTGCCCACAAACGGTTGCGATAATACAACGTGTAGTCCCATCGTTCGAACAATTCAAATCCGCTCGTGTTTGCTCGATGGCCGGTAACATTAATCCCGAATCCCGTCCCCCATAAATCGAGGTCCACAAAGGGGTGTATGGCGCTCTGGTGCCCGAAAACATCGAAACCTCGCCATACATACATGCTGTCGTATGTTACCCCGACCGAGCCATGCAGGGCTTTATCCGGTTCCTGCGCAAACAGGCTCCCCGACAGCATTAAAATAAAAACAGCAGACAACAAAATGATTTTCTTCATGCTCCATTCTCCTACAAAATAACTAAATTTATGTTTTAAGCCTGCAACAGAAAAAACGATCGTTCCACGCATGAAAAACTAAAACATACAAAAGCAGAAGTCAAGCAAAAAAACTTTTATTATAAAAAAATCTTCCCTAAACTGCGGAAGTATCCGGGAATTGCATCGAAAAGTCCGAAATTAGAGCAGGATTTCAATCTGATAAAGCCTAAATCAGGGACCTGTGGAATGTCCCTCGAAATGTCAATTATGCCGGTTTTTGTGACCGCAAATGCACTTTAAGACCGTTATTACATCCCTCTTTTCTATGCGATAATACACCATCGGGCCTATCCTCCTGCAGGAAAGGACGCCTTTGTCTCTCATCATATTAAGGTGCTGGCTGGTGATAGATTGTTTGCCTCCAACGGCTTTTATTATATCACTGACGCATTTTTCTCCATCGATAAGTGATTCGATAATCCTCAAGCGAACAGGATGAGCCAGTGCCTTCAAAATCCTGGCCGCATTTTCTGCTGAACTTTTGTCTAATCTCATTTTTCCTCTCCCAGCAGCTTGTCGATTATTTTTATATAATCGCTTTCCTGCATCAGTCCCACAAGCCTGCTTACTTCTTTTCCATCCTGGAAGATAAGAACTGTTGGTGTCGCATCTACCTGGTTACCTTCGGCCAATTCAGCAAGCTGGCTCACATCAGCCTTGTAAAAAGCTGCCTTTCCCTTATATTTTTCTGCAATCTTATCGAGGACAGGCGAAAGCAGCTTGCACGGGTAACACCACTCGGCAAAAAAATCCACGACAAAAATACCCTTGGAATTGCGGATTTTCTCGAACGCATCTAAACTTCCGATATTAATAACCATATTATTCTCCTTGCCGGCTTTACCTGCCGAATTGCCTGCCGAAAGAATAGAAGAAAATACTATCCCCAAAACAGCGCCGTAAATTGCTCCGCGAAAAGGATTCGCTGTCAATGGACATGCCCCCGTAGTGCATTTACCGAAATATCCCATAAGGGCTCCCAGTGAACCGCCCAAAAGAACCCCGAAAAAAAGCCTTAATAGCATAATACGTCCTTTCCTTCATATTAGAATTATCTAATATCCTAATATACTGACAGGAAGGCATAATGTTCATTAAGAAATAAAAATATTGAGCACCGAGACAGGACTGGCCGCTCATATTACCTGCGACGAATCAGCGGGAATCCATGTATCGCTGTCATCCGGCAGCCTGATGTGCATCCATCCCGTTCTTTTTTCAAGGACTTCGAATTCCGCTCCTGAATGCAGGGGCTCCTTGAAACTGGCGGGGTAACTTTCGGCATCGCCCTGCCGGGCCACGACCTCCGATGCGATTATGACTCCCTCGACTTTTTTTGTGCGGGCTGCTGTCTCTGTTAAAACAGAAGCAAGAAAACACACCAGCAGAATTCCCAAAATAATCGCCGATACCGTAAGAACATTTTTTCTGCCAATCCAGATAATTACCGTCATCACTGCAAAAAAAGACCCGAAAAAAATACAAGTTAATAAATACCTTGTCTTAAGCCCAAAATCATAATGCCAGAAGAAAAGCGTCTTCAAGACCTTCTGTTGGGTCCGTTCCGGAAATTTATCAATTCTCCTGCTGCGGGCAAAAGACAGGTTCTTGCTGATATTGGTGTCTGTGCCGTCGATATTTTCCGCCCTTCGATAATTCAGGATTGCCCTGCCTATGTCCTGTTTTAAAAAATACGCATTGGCAAGATTGTAATACAGACCTGCACTTTTTATTCCGCCGTCATTTATGATTTTTTCGAAGCCGAGAATTGCCTGCTCATATAGCTTCATTTGTTCTGAATCATTTTTTTCCTCGTTCGCTTTCCTGAACGCATCATTGGCCTGAACAAAAAGCGAATTTATCTGCTCCTTCGACAGCTGCCCCTGTGCAGCCAGGGGTAAAACAGCTGCAAATATAAAAAATATTATTGCTAAGACCTTGAATTTCATTTTCCAGCCTTTTTATCAATCTTATGCAAAAGCTCAATCACCTCTTTTATCTTAGCCGAATCTATACTGATGCTCATCGAGCCGTAACGGGAGGCTTCGCACGCAGCAATAAGGTCACTGAATGCATTAGCAATGGTGCTGTCGCTTGTAGCACCGAGGATTATCCAGCGGCAGTCATCCGCGGTAAGAGAACCTGCGGTCCTGTCGAACCGCTCGCCGATATATTGCTTCATTGCCGACGCAAGCAGGTCGCTTGGATTTTGCTGCCCGGCAGATAATACCTTTTTAATTTGCCCACTTGCCCTGCTGCAGGCGGTCCTTCGGCGCCTTGCCGCAATTTTTTCAGGACTGGTCTGAGTCAGAATTTTAATTATCGAGCTTATCAGAAAAACTGTAAATGGTCCTGCCCACAAAATCGCATACCCGGGACTCACCAAAACCGACAATAAAGAAATCTGCTGGCTGATTAAGATGTCCGGGTTTTCATAGTTTGCAGAAAGCCCTTTGCTAATCGCCTCCACCTCTTTATTGACAACACCGGGACCGGCACCAGCCATATCAGAACCGGTAAGGACCTTCGTCGGCGATACTTCCAGCTTTATAGGATTGGATTGTGCTGTGACAAATTTCCCCTTGTCAGGGTCGAAAAACGACAGCGGTATCGGCGGTATCTGTGTAATCTTGTCATTCTCGGCACGAATGGTCTGTACGAATACCTTAAAGCCGTTCGTATCGACGGTCGGTGACGCTTTCTCAGAAGGTATCTTGAAATTATCTTTCATCTGCGGTATCTGCTCGAGCGCCGGCCATGCAACCGGTTTGAGAAATTCGCCACCGATTTTTATAGTAAGAGTAATCGGCTCACCGACATAAACTTTTGTAGGCGATGCTAATGCCGAAATCGAGTAGCGGCCGATAAGCCCATAAAAGTCGGCAGGCCTGCCTTCCTGCGGCAATGAAAGAACATTGAGCTTCTTGCCCTCGGCTTTTACCATAAAACGTTTGTATTCTGTTCTTCCAAATAAACTTAAATCTAAAGAACGAGAAGTGCCCACTGAAACATCTGCTGAAACTGTTGTCGGCTGTATTTCTATCAGACCTGGCCGTTTGGGAATTAATACCTTGCTGAAAGAAAGAACCCTCGAATCTTTGCCTTTATGAGTAACCCTCTGCTGAGTGACGAAAATAATCATTCCGTTATTTAATCGAAACTGCCTTTCCTGACCCTTGAGGTCCGGGTCATCTATGTCAAATGCATCATTGCTGAAGGCTGGAATATCAAATTGAAATTCTCCTATGTCTGCTGATACAAAAAAATTGATAGTCATCAGAACCGGCTGGCCAACATAACAATTCTCCTCAGAAATTGATACCTCGAGGTCGATTTTATCCGTTGTCCCGGGCTTAAGAATATTTAACTTGACCTCATTTGTGGTATAAACAGTGCCGTCCACCTCGACCTTCACCTGTGGCAATGTCACCGGTCCAGCCTCCATTATTGTAATAGAATAATTTGCGGCATAGCGTTTAATTACAGTTGTTGTCTGTTTGCTATTGATAATACTGATACTTGTTTGTGAAACCGGCTGCCCGCCCAAATATTGCGGTTTGAATTTTTCGAGGGGACTTAAATCAATTTTGCCGCTTTTATCGTCGCCATCGATTATAATCTGGTATGTAAACGCCTCACCGACATAAATATCCTTGCTCGTGTCAACAGCAGCAAATACCTGCACCTTGGCTGACGCATTGCCTGAAAAGGCTAATGCCAAAAACAAACCGAATAAAAAATATTTTACATTTGCCTTCATCTTACCAGTCCATCTCAACCTTTTCCCTCTGGATGCCCTGCATCATACGTCTGTAATCCTTCTGCTTTTGTTCCTTATCGAGAATATCCTGGGCATTTGCCGCCTGTGCCTGCTGTTGCTGCTGAGGCTGATTGGGCTCCTGCTGATTGGGCTGCTCCTGCTGCTGGCCCTGCTGCTGATTCTGATTATCAGAACCTGATAGTGCCTTTATGGCCTCTTCAATTTTTTCAGCCGCCTTGTCCTGTGAATCCTTTGCATTTTGACCCTGTAATTCATTCAGCTTTTTCCGGGCATCATCCTGTTTATCTGATGCATCTTTAAGATTCTGTGCAGCATCTTTTACCTGCTGAGGCTGGTTCGGCTCCTGCGGATTTAACTGCTCAAGCGCCTGCTGGGTCTCTTCTTTTAGTTTCTGCTGTTCAGCGGCCTGACTTTTATATTCTTCTGCTGCCTGCTGGCTGTTCATTTCACCTGATTGTTCTTTCTTGGCTGTCTCGTCTGTCTGTTCTGAAAGCTTTTTCTGCTTCTCGAGAACCTGTTTTAGCTGCTCAATTAGCTGCTGCTGTTTTTCCTGCTGCTGTTTTTGCTGCTCTCTTAATTTATTAAGCTGGTCGATGATATCTTTAAGTATCAGCCTTGCAACCTCGATATTCTTTGCAGCATTTTGATTTTCCGGCTCAAGTTCGAGCACCTGCCGCCAAAGACCGATACTTGTGTTCAAATCCTCCATCGCCTTTTCGAGATTCGAATCCTTATGCTTGTCACCCCGTTTAAAGTAGCAGTTTCCCAGATTATATTTCGCTTTCGATACCAGCTTCATATCTTTAGCTTTGGCAGCAGCGTCACTGAATAACTCCATCGCCTTTTCAAGGTCATCGAGACGGTAGTAGCAATTGGCCTTGTTAAATTTTGCAACATCACTCTGAGGATTTTCGACAAGCGCCTGCTCATACAAGCTTAGTGCCTCATTGAACTTGCCTTCTTCATACAGCTTGTTGCCGCTTCGAACAAGCTTTTGCGCACTCTGCGGCCAGGCCGCCTGTGTGCAAATGAAAAGAACTGCGATTACAAATAAAATTTTACTACTTCTTGCGTTCACTTATAAATGCCTCACAAACAATAAGCCCAAAAGCCAGTCCCAGAAAGATCTGGAACTTCTCATCATATTTCGTGAACATTGCAGATTCAAGCTCTCTTTTCTGCGCTTCAGCTATAAGCTGTTCATAAATCGCACCCAAATCAAGCGTTGTTCCAGGTCCTACCGCAAGATATTTTCCTCCCTCAGTAGCATAAACAACACTCATCAACAGATCACCGTTAAGTTTCGACCACACCTCATTACCCTGATATTTTAAAAACGTCTGTTGCCCGCCTGCCCCTATGACAGGGATTCTCCCCCCCTCGACTTCATCACCAAGCCCGATGGCAATAATACGAATACCCTCCGCCGATGCTTTTTCAGCCGCCTGCACAGCGAAGCTTTCATATCCTTTATGCTCCTCGCCATCGGTCATTAATATGATGTCTTTATATTCACGGCTTTTGGTATCGAATACTTCCATCATCGCTTTGCGTATGGCATCGCCAATCATTGTTCCGCCTCTGCTGGTGCTCTCTGTCGTAATATCCGCCAAAGCCATTTTCACAAAGGCATAATCCTGCGTCAAGGGACACTTAACAACACTGTTTCCCGCAAATGTCACTATCCCTATCCTGTCGCCCTGCAGCCTTTCGAGAAGGTCATTTATCGCCAGCTTCGCACGCTCGAGCCGGTTTGGCCGAATGTCTTCAGCAAGCATCGAACGCGAAGTGTCCAGCAAAATACAAATGTCCCTGCCCTTTCGCCTGACCTTCTCTGTGCGGGGATTCCACTTCGGCTCTGTCAATGCAGCAATGATGCTCACAAAGGCCATCGTCAGTAAAAATGCCTTGAAAATCTGTTTTTTAAAACTTACGGCTGTATTTATTTTTTTCAGCATCTCGATACTGGCAAGCTCTCGCAGAGTCTTTGCCTTGCGCCAAAAGCACCACACATAAGCCGGCACAATAACTACCGGCACAACAAACAACAGCCATAATGCCTTTTCGTTTCCGAGCATACCTGCTTATGGAACCTTTCTGAATATCGTGCAGCTCGCCAGCATTTCCATCGCTAAAACCGCCATCGCCAGCAACGCCCAGAGACCGAATTTCTCCGAATACTGTGCATACTGGACAGATTTCACTTCCGTCTTTTCCGATTCATCAATTTTTTTCACAATCTCACCCAGTGACTTTGCATCATCTGCCCTGCTGTAAAATCCGCCTGTCTGGTCTGCAATTGATTTTAAAAGTGCCTCATCAAGATCCTGACCTGTCGGAACTTTGTAAGAGCCGAACGGAGTTTGAACCGTTGCAAATGCCTGCCCTGAACCTATGCCAACGGTATAAATTTTAATTCCCCATTCTTTTGCCATTTGTGCAGCCTGCAGTGGAGAATATTCACCTGTATTGTTAATGCCGTCCGTAAGCAAAATAATCACCTTGCTCTTTATCTTAAAATCCCCTTCGGCTGGCTCGGCAATCTGCCCTTCCGATAGACCAAGAGACTTTCGCCTTTTTTGGATTTCCTCTTCTGCCTTGTGCAATCGTGCCGCTGCAAGTGCTATCGCATCACCTATAGCTGTCCCATCTTCGTTTTGGACCTTGACAATATCGGTACCTTCGAGAAACTTCAATAAGACATCATGCCCGATGACCAGCGGACAAACCGTATCTGCATAGCGAGCGAAAACAACCAGGCCGATAAGATCTCCTTTGCGGCCCCCAAGATTTCTCCCTCCGCCAATGAAATCTGCAAGAACTTTTTTGACAGCTTCGAGCCTGTTCATCGTCTGGCCGTAATAGTCCATATCTGTTGACATGCTGCCCGAATGGTCAACCACAACTTCTATGGCAACACCCTCGGTCGAAATTTCCGTCAATTCGATTTCTCTTCTTGGACCTGCAAGCGCGATAATCAGCAATGCCAAACACAAAATTCTTATCACAGCAAGAAACGGCCTGAACCGAAGCCGCCAGGAAGCAGGACAATTCTGAAGCTCAGTCAGACTCGCAAATCTTACAGCAGCAGTCCCTTTTCTGCGCAGCATCAGATACACCATCAAAGGCAGCACTAGAAATAACAGCAAAATCCATGGTGACGAAAAATTCATTTAATCACTCCGAACCTCTGCAGCTTCCTGCTGTTTTAGCATATCGGTAACATCCATTTTTCGTTCTTCTGCTTTTGTCTTTTCAATAAATTCTTTGACCAAATCGAAGGTCTTTTGAATCTGCTCTGTCGTAGGATTATATTTAGCAAACTTAACAAGATCGCAATGCTTTAAAAAATTGCCGATGCTTTCCTTGTCATCGCTTGCCAATACCTGCGAAAACTGTATCTCTGCCAGAAACTCCTCGGTCGTTCTCTCCGGTGCATGCAGGTCAAACCGGTCTTCTATATAGTGACGCAGAATATTACTTATCCTCTCATAAAATTCCTTCAATTTGCCCGCCTTTATCAGGTCCTCTGCAACAAGGACCCGAAGCCTCTCATAAGCAATTTCATGGGCAGGCTTAAAAATTCTGACGGCCTTTTTAATTTTTTCCCGCCTCAGATATATCCACAAACCGATGACAACAGAAGCCGCAGCAGCCAAACCTGCCCACAAAAACAAATAAGATGACTGCGAAGGCATATCTACAACATTTTCGATATCAGCTATTATCAGCTTGCTTCGCTCTTCTCCCAAAAGAGATGCAACCTCAACCTTCAGCGGTTCAGTCTCAAGCACGCTTTTTGTGTTTGGGTCATTTACATCAAAAAATTCGAACTTAAAAGCCGGTATCTCGAAACTGCCGGACAAAAGCGGCTCGAGCCGGTAACGGTATCTTTCAAGCACAACATTTTTATCGCCGAGTATCTTGCCGGAATCCGACCAGTCCAGAATTCCGAAATCCATAAGCTGCTCGCCGATTTTCGGCATCTTTATTTCATAGCCCGGACCGATTGCCGTTTCAAGTTCAAGCAAAAGGCTTTCTGCAATAGTGAGCTTGTCCTTATCGAGTCGCAAATGCACGCTCAGCGGCCCCCTCTCATAAGGCTTGTCTATCTTAAACTCGACAGCCTTTTGGGCCTCCTGCTTTTGCCTGCATCCTGAAAACACAAAAAGCAAAAGCCCAAAACCAGCCGTAAAACACAAACCATATTTAAGATACTTACTATGCATATTTTTCAGTTAAAACTACTTTGTCTCAATTTCTGATGAAGGCTGGTTTGCATCAGCGCCGGCGAACGCGGAAGTATGAATTACAACATTGTACTTAGCCATCATCTGCTTAAGATACTCCTGCTGAACATCCTGGCGCTTTTTACTGAGCATTTCCGACATCACCTGTTCTCGGACCTCATCGAAACTTTTTTGCCT
>JBFZBH010000027.1:0-9199 GCA_041308525.1 Phycisphaerae bacterium
TGGATGCATTTTATGACAGGATAAGTCACCCGGCCCTTACAGACGTTAAGATAGATTTCGGCACGATGCAGACAAGCGATGTTTATCCCAAAACAATCGCGGATTTATTCGTAGGCAGGCCAATTATCCTGACAGGCAGGTTCGCAGGCTCGACCGATACGAACATTCGCGTCACCGGCAGTGTCGCGGACAAGACAAATGTAATCACAATCCCGGCTGGTCAGGAAGAGGTCGGAACGCATCCGGGAATCGCCTGCGTATGGGCGAGAAAGAAAATCGAGGACCTGACAAACAGAAATATCGGCGGAATAGGAGAACCGATTGCCTCTGAAATTCTGCAAACGGCTCTCAAATATAACCTGATGAGTGATTACACAGCCTTTGTCGCCGTGGATTCTTCCGAAAAGACAAGCGGCGAATTCGGCGTTACTGTTAATGTCCCCGTGCCTGTTCCGGACGGCGTAAAATACGAAACAACCGTCCAGGAAAGATAGGATTTGAAGTTGCTGAGATTACATCTATGCGGATAAAAGCCCATCGATGGCGGAGGTGATTTTTTCTTTGTCGGTCAGGCCTGTCCATTTATTTTGAATCTCGCCGTTTTTAATCAGGACAAGTGTGGGTATGGATGTTACGCCAAATTCAACGGCGCTGTCGCGTGCATCATCGGTATTGATTTTACAGACCTTCGCCTTGTCGGCATACTGCTGGGCGATTTCCTCGAGAACAGGCGCCATCATCCTGCACGGCCCGCACCACGGCGCCCAGAAATCAACGAGCACCGGCACTTCGGATTTATTCACGACATCATCAAAATCAGAATCGGTAATTTCTAAAACATTGCCTGACATAAAAATCCTTTCCTAATTCAACTGACCGGTGCGCATTTTAAAATATAATTGCAGGCTGTCAAATATTAATTTTCAGATTGCTGCTGATTGTCAGGAGCGGGGGTGATTTGCTCGTAATCGGCGGACTGCTTTTTGTTTTCGACAGGCAGCTCGACTATGGGGATGGGCGGCTGCTCATTTTGAGGCACCTGTGTGTGCACTTGCAGTGTTTCTATTATCTCTAACGGCTTGTCTGCTTCGGCCGGCTTTGCAGGAATTTCAACTATCGGAATCGAAGGCTCCTGCGCCAGATGTGTTTTTAAAATTTCTATAGGTTTGTCTGCCTCAGCAGGCTCGGCAGTGATTTCTGCTGTCGGAACAGCAGGCTCTTGTGTCTGGGGAGTTTGTTCCTGTGCAGGCGCTTCTGCTTCTGTTTTGACCTCATCTTTCACTTCGAAGCTTTGTTCAGACGCGAGGATGGCTTTATGGACAGCCTGTTCAGCAGGCTCATCTGTAAGAGACTTAATTAAAAAAACCCTTTCTGCAATCTGTTCGATACCGACAAGGCCGTCCCTTATCAGCTCGAGCAGCGCAAGAAACAAGCCCACCATCACGAGCCGGTTGGGCTTGCCTTCGAAGATTTGCTCGAATCTAAGCGCTCCCTCACTCTGAAGGCGACTTAGGACCTCAATCTGATACAAATCGATAGGCGTTTCATCGTCTATGTGATTCAGCTGGAAGGCACTGCCGGTTGCTTTGCAGATGGCATCGAACGCCTCAAGAAGGTTCCAGATGCTTACCTGTTCGAGATCGATTTCAGGCTCGGCATTGGGCTGAAGCTGCTGAATTATGACAGGGGGTCTGGGGTAACGCAGCTGTGCCTCGTCGGCAGCGCTATCCAGCAGGTTGGCGGCGTCCTTGAATTTTTTATATTCGAGGAGCTGGCGGATTAGTTCTGCACGCGGGTCGATTAAGGTGTCTGCTGCAACCTGGTCAGGCTCGGCCTTCGGAAGAAGCATCGCCGACTTTATCTGCATCAGTGTAGCAGCCATGACCAGAAAATCCGCAGCCAAATCAATATCGAGCCTTTTGAGCATCTCGAGATGTTGAATATACTGGTCTGTTATTTTGGCGATTGGTATATCATAGATATCGACCTCTTCCTTTCGTACAAGATACAGCAAAAGGTCCATCGGCCCTGCGAATATATCGAGATTTACTCTGTAATCGGTCATAGAGGTCCCTGTCCGGAATCGTCCTGTTCGAAATCACCCTGTCCTAAATCGTCTTGTTCAAAATCATCCTGTTGCGAAACATCATCCTCCGAAGGAGTTTCATCAGTCGGAATCTGATCTTTCATTTCGTTTAAAATTTTACGTGCCTTGTCGGCATCATCTTTGAAGACCTGCAGCTCAACATAGCTTAAGGTCGGCAGGCCGGAAAAAACGCCGGATGCAGACTGGCCGGAAACCGAAGCCTTGATGCCGTTATCTTCGAGAATCTGCCTGTCTATATCAGCGCTTAAATAATCGTTATACTTTGCAATTGTAATAAGTTTATCAGGCATTTTTCGGTCCCAATCCGACGGCATCTCTGACGGCTGCGAGTGTTTTCTCTGCTACTGCACGCGCACGTCTTGCGCCGTCTGCCAGCATTTTTTTAACGTACGCAGGGTCGCTTTCCAGCTCGGCCCTTTTCTGACGGTAGGGCTTGAAATACTCGATCATCAGCTCAGCAAGTCTTTTCTTTGCCTCGCTGTATCCCATTCCACCGCTTCGGTATTTTTTGTCCCACTCTGCCAGCTCGTCCGGCGAGGCGAACAGTTTCAGCAGCGCAAAGACATTGCATTTTGACGGGTCCTTGGGCTGGTCAACGGGAGTCGAGTCGGTAACGATGCTCATCACCTTCTTTTTGACCTTCTGCTCGGCTTCGAAAATCCCGATTGTATTTCCGTAGCTTTTGCTCATTTTCTGCCCATCTACTCCCGGCACCACCGCCACTGATTCGATTATGTATCCATCCGGAAGCGTCAGAATTTCGCCGTAAGTATTATTAAACCTAATCGCAATATCGCGGGCAACTTCTATATGCTGTTTCTGGTCCGCACCGACAGGAACAAGGTTGCTGTTAAAAATCAGGATGTCAGCCGCCTGCAGGACAGGATATGCAAAAAGCCCGTGATTGGGGCTGAGGCCTTGGGCGACTTTGTCTTTGTAGCTTGTGCAGCGCTGCAAAAGCCCCATCGGCGTTACGCAGGAGAGCAGCCAGGTAAGCTCTGTAACTTCGGGCAGGTCCGATTGCCTCCAGAAGACCGTCTTTTCAGTATCGAGGCCGAGTGCGAGGTAATCCATCGCAACGTCGAGCGTATATTGAGCGATGTCTTCGGGCTTCGGGTTGCTCGTAAGGGCGTGGTAGTCGGCGATGAAATAGAAGCCCTCGTGCTCTTTCTGCAATTGAAGGTGCTGGCGGATGGCCCCGAAATAATTTCCGATATGAAGCCTGCCCGACGGCTGGATACCTGAAAGTACTCTCAATTTAACCTCCTGAAAAAATAATCAGTTTAATTTTCCTGCATCCGGAATCTGCCTAAACGTACCCGAATCCCCCCAAATTGTCAAGAATTTTACCACAAACGTTGAAAATTCGCATTTGACGCCGTCCGGCATTTTGAATATTCTAAATGCAAAGTAAATGGTTGATTAGAAAAATCCTGCTCCTCTAATAAAGGAAAAAAATTGACAAAAAACCACATCGAACATACTCTTACAAAGAAGCGTTTTTTTAAGAAGGAGTCTTCAGATGATTCGTTATATTCTTTTCGCCCTGTTTTTTCTCACTATCATTATAGTCCTTAAGGATAAAACCCGGCTATGGGCAGTTAGTCTGACACTCTCTTGTATAGGCATAGCCATCTCACTGGCAATTATTTTTGAAAAAGAAGGAGGCGCAGGCAAATATCACACAACACTTCTGGCTTCATCTATAATCGCCGGATGCAGCATTATCGCCTGTGTTATCAACTTTTCGTTGAAAAAATACATCCATTCAAAAGAGACAGATTCTTATAAAAAATAGATAAGCCAAATGAATTCTCGCCTTCGAAATCCTGCGGCTTTATATGAGGGAGTATTTGAGGATTTCCTGGTAGGCCATTAGATACCCAAGGACCATATTGTTGAGGTCGTATTTTTTTCTTGCTTCCCTGATTATTCTTTTTGCCTGCTTGTTCCATTCATCGGGATTATTCCTGAAGAACCTGTGCATTTGCACAGCGGCATCAAGCCCCCACCACAATCCGCCCGAATCATAATTTTTAAAAAGAAAACCGTTACCGATGTCTTTTGCCGCCCCCAGCGCCCTTAGCTTTAAGGGGACAATCTTATCGTGAAAGCCGCCTGTATCGCGGTTTGTTGCGGTAGCGCCGTAAATATTTCCCACCACATCGATTTGTCCGAAAGGCTCATACAGCGAGGCGCCGAAAACATCGCTTGCTGCTGCGTAGCCGAGCATGCTCAGGTCGTCGTCGAAATAACAATATGCAACTTTTCCGCCGGATGCACAGGCGACTCTTCCAAAAATCTCCGAGTGTGTTCTGTCGTCGCCGACGGGATTTGCGACTATCCCTATCTGGACATCCGGGTGCTCGATGACGAACTTTAGGGCGATGTCCTCGAGAAGCTCCACGCCTTTCTGCATCGGGTCGAGCCTCGACGGCCAGTACAGGAAAATCGCATCGGGATTGACCTGCAGGCCGATTTTTTTCTGGAATTTTACGAGGTTCAGTTTTTTTGCTTCAATTACATCGTCTCTGGTCGAAAACTTTTTTGCAAGCCCCGGCTGATTGACATCAGGATTTTCGTTCTGATTTTCCGGATAAACAGCAGGCGAAATTCCGTTAGGCACAACTATCACCCTGCCGTGCTGATATTTTATTTTTGTCTCGGTCCGGACACTCGGGGGGATAAAATTTCTGTCCCAAAAATAATCGTTGGTGATTTCCTCTAAAAACCCCCTGCCGACGAGGCTGATATAGTCGGCGTTCTTTATAGCGGTCGCCTGGCAGTCAACGCACTGCCTTCCCCAGTCCATCGAAAAATACATGTAATTGCGAAGCTCCCCGAGATTAACGTCAAAGAACATATCGAGAGGGATATGGCCCGTGTGAGTATTATGGACAGTATGCAATAGCGCTATTCGCCTTGCCCTCGCATAAGCCGAAATAATGCCTCCTGCCATCCAGTCGTGGGAGTGAATAATTCCCTTGCCCTTGTGCTTGGAAATTATTTCCTTAATCAGGTTGAGCCGGATTTTTTTCTGAAAGTCCGCAGCTGTCACGCGCGGGTCCCCTTCGTAGGGGTTGGCATAATTTTCATAAATGGCTGAATCGATAAGTTTGATGTGGTCCTGGGCAAGGGTGTATTTTTTCTGGATGTATTCATCCCGGTCCATACCGGATTTTTCCATAAATTTTCTTTTGAGGTTCAGCGTGATTATGTATGTGAGGACATCGTGCTCTGCAAGGCCCCTGCACAAGGCTGCGACGACCTCGCCCATGCCGCCGCTTTTTCCCGATACATATTTTGCAAACTCTCCCATCCCTTTTGTCGGAAGCCTGTCGGTCTCGGGACTGATTATAATGACAGGGGTCCTTTCGGTTTTTTTCAGAATATGGAATTTTTTCGAAGACTGCTCGAGCTGCCAGATTTTGTCTGTCAGGATTCTGGTTGCTTCACCCACCGAACCATAAGGGCTGAAATAGGAATGAACCTCCGAATCGGAGCCCCTGCTTTCATGCAGAAAGTAAAGCTGGTCGGAAGTCGTCAGGTACCGCCATTTAGTTAAGATGTCGCTGTCGGCTTCCCTAACAGTTTTTTCAAGCCCCTTTATTCTTTCGAAAAGCTCCTGCTGGGTTTTATTGCCGAGCCACCCGAAGGTATCTCTTTTCGCATCAGCCCAGGATGAAGTGGACAGCCCGTGAATATCGACAAGGGGACAATCCGCGTCCCTGAAAAGGTCTGCTAATTCGCTGGGCGTTACAACCTTCACACTGCTGTGCCTTTTGAGCATCCCCGGCAGCGCCTTCCAGAATTCGAATATGCCTTTGTCCTCCCAGATATGTTCGCCGACATGTTCGAAGTCATATCCCAGCAGCACGGCTTCCCCATCGATTTTCGCAATATTTGCTGCGTAATCTTCCGCTAACACCGGCGTGTGAGGAAATCTGTATGCCACGTCGTCGCTTAGCTCGCGGTTTCGCGGAATCACAATAATTGAGCTGTCCTGCGCCTTAAATACGGCATTCGGGGATACGAGCCTGCCGCCCTTGAGGCCGTACATATCATCTCGCTTTTCGCACAGGATGGATTTATATTCCATATTCGCAACAGCATGAGCAATGTCATTGTTATACATCAGCTCGGTGTTTCTGAACGAAACCGGCCGAACGCCGAAAATCTCATCCATCTGGATTGCGTGCAGATAAACCTGTTCGCGGAATTCGTGCATCTTCTCGTCCCCGAACAGGCCGGCCAGCGAGTGATAGTATGTCTCCTCGAGAAATTCGATCTGGTCTCTGTCCTTGCCGGCCTTGAGCAAATCCTGCAGGGCACTGATTACTTCGGGCTTATACATCTCGGCCTGCTCGAGAAATGTCCCGGACATGCTCATCGTAATCTTAAAGTCCGGATTGTCCGCGATAAGTTCAGTAAACATCCGCGTTGCAGGAAGATAATTTTTCTCCGCGACTTTTTCAAAGACCTCCCTGTTCAGCTCGTCCCAGAGAAATTTGTCCCTGTCGGGATGAAGCCTGAATGGCTGATGAAGTTGAAAGTAAAATATTGCTAATGGCATTTAATTATATTCTACTTTGAAAAAGCGTTTTCGTCAATCCCTGCTGTGCCCCCAAATCCATGATAATCCTGCTGTTTGCCTTGTTTGCCTGGATTACCTCTTTTGCGCATTTTTAAAAGCTTAAGGCCCCCAAGGGCTTCCCTGAGGGCCTTTTAATTTGTCAAACCTGTCTAAAAACAGGATTGTTTTTATCTTCTATATGCCTCAAAGGAATGAGACCGTTTTAAAATTCGAATCTTCGGAATATCCGGGCTGTCGGCTCACCGTCAGTCGGCCAGAGTCATCTTCAACACAAACGCATAGTCGCAGGGTTTGCTCTCAGGCATCTGGGCAACAAGACCATTTTCATTACGTTCCCATTTTATCGTCACATTCGAACCGAGAAGTTTTAAATCCTCAATCCGGCCCTTATAGTGCTCAGAACCATCCGCCAGACTTTTAATTGTTACCTTGCCGTCCTTTGGCCAGTCCATCACAAAAGCATAGAGAATCTTTCCCTTCTTTGTGAAACGGATGTCTTCGGATGAATACGGCTTGCTCGGAGCATCCTTCACTCCGCCGAAACCGCCTTTCTCAGTCATTGCAATTGAAGGACCCTCGCCGAAAATTACCCAGGGCCTTGTGGCGTAAATCGCCTCGCTGTTGATACTCATCCAGGCAGCCACACCTTCGAGCACCTTGACCTCTTCATCGTCGATTGTCCCGTCGCCTCGGACCGGAATATTCAAAAGCAGATTTCCATTCTTGCTGACAATATCTATCAGCATCTCCACAACCGTCTCCGCAGTCTTGTAGCCCTTGCGCTCGTATATGCCGCGATTATAATGCCAGCTTCCGATGCACGTGTCTGTCTGCCAGGGGAACGGCTCAATCTTGTCGCTCTTGCCTCGCTCGATATCCCAAATCAGACACTGGCGGTGCTTCGGGTCATCGAGGCGCTTTGTCGTCATTACCGCTTCATTTTTTCCGTTATTCACCTTGGCGCTTGTGTTATAAAGATGAGATGCAATCGTCAAACCGTATTCCTCTCCAGACTGCCTCAGCGGCAAAACACCATCATCGAAATAAAGCAGGTCCGGCTTATACTTCGTAATCAAATCCAGCATTCGGTTTAAGAACTTGTCATCATACGCCTTCTTCGCCCCCTTGGTGCGTGCTGCGCCGTGAGGCCCATACAGCTCAGCCGGGTCAAGCCCTTCCCACCACTTTCCCTTGCCGTCCGCCAAAGTCAGTGCTCCATCATAAGGAACACCTGCCTTCGGGCCGTCTTTATCTGCTCCGTGTGCAACACTGTACCAGTCCCATGCGCGTGCTGCGTGCGCCGTTACTCCGAACGGTAGGCCGGCTGCCCGTGCTGCTTTCTCCCAGGCGCCTATGATGTCCTTTTTCGGCCCGACTCTCATCACGTTCCACGGCTGATATTTGCTGTCCCAGAAGTCGAGGTTGTCGTGATGGTTCGCCATCGCCACAAAATATTTTGCACCGGCCTTTTTGTAGAGGGCTATCAGTTTCTCCGGCTCGAATTTTTCTGCCTTCCAGATATTGCAGATGTCCTTGAAGCCGAACTCGCTCGGGTGTCCGTAATGTTCGATATGAAATTTGTAATCCGCATCGCCCTGCTTATACATCCGCTGTGCATACCAGTCGCCCATCTCCGGCTGGCACTGCGGACCCCAGTGCGCCCAGATGCCAAACTTCGCATCACGAAACCATTCGGGGCACTGATACTTGCTAAGCGACCCCCACGAAGGCTCAAATTGTCCCTCACACACCGGCTCCTTTACAGCAGCTTTTTGCTCCTCTGCACCAGCGATGGAAAAAAGAATAAGAATAGCAGCAGCACAACCCGATAGAACAAACCTGAATTTCATAACGCACCTTTCCTTTAACTTCCAATCCCTCCGGGCCGCCAACCTGTGAACAATATCTTGTCCGGCCGGCAGCAATCGCAAACACTTTTATGATTATATCATACCGGCGATTGCCTTCCACAAGCTGCTGCAAAAAACTGTCGCAAAAAAATTATATTTTCATTTCCGCAACGATTTGTCTTGTCTGTGCGGACTGCCTGCTCTGTGCCTGTTTGAAGGCCGCCGCACTCTCAGTGTTCATCTTCTTGAAAAGCTCATTGCCCTCGATTATTTCCTTTAGTGCCTGCTGTTTCGTCCTTGCCTGCCTCAAAAACCGGACAGCCTTTGTCCCATATACCCCGCCCAGCACCGAGCAGGCCGCTATCGCAAGCTCGAGCGTCGAATCGGTCAATTGCCAGACATCCGGCCGCTGTGCCGATTGTATCGTCGCCTCAGAAGTGATTTTCATATTCGCTTCGCTGAGCACATCCTGAGCCGTCTCTGCCTTCGGAAATTCCTGCGGCAGTCCGTTATACGCCACAAATGCCCTGCTTTGGTTCTCCGATACTTTCGTTAGTGCCTGCAGCTTCTCAGACGCAAATTCATCCTTCGCCGCCTCAGCAGCCAGTATCGACGTCCTGTTATGAAGCCAGGCATTCTGCTTCTGCT
>JBFZBH010000028.1:0-9109 GCA_041308525.1 Phycisphaerae bacterium
TCAGCTCTGCAGGGTCAGGAGAGCTTTTATCCTGTATAAATTCTTTAAGCGCCCTTTTTCCATCCTCACTTTCCTGCGGCTCCTGTTGGTCAATAGGATGAAATTTTATTTTTGCCTTTCTTTTGCAGTGGCTTATCGTCAGGTTCACTGCAATCCTGAAAAGCCACGTATAAAATGCACTTCTTTGACCAAAATTCCTTATATTGCTAATAGCTTTGACGAACGTTTCCTGAGTTAGTTCCGCTGCATCGCTGGGATTTGCACAAATTTTTAATATGACATTATAAATGCGGTCCTGATAGCGGATAATAAGCTTTTCCATAGCAGCCGAGTCGCCCTGCAAATACTGCGAAATAAGCAGATTATCCTCGCTTCCAGCGGGATTTTCGGCTTTTTGGGCATTATTTTTAGGGTCTTGAACCACTCTTTCTATTCCTTTTAGACTATCAGGATGCTTAAGAGTTCCTGCAAATTCGTTATAAAATCATACCATTATAATCGCAAAAAATTGTATTTCGGTCAATTCCAAAAAAGCTTCGCGACAGCTTTGTCTCCTCGTCATTCCCATAGCAGAGCTTGTTTTCTCAGCGATTTCGATGAAGAAAACAAATCAGGGAATTTTGTATTGGACTATATCCCCCGCAGAAGGGATAATATATAAAAATAGTACCTCTGTAGAGAACACGGGTATGGCACAAATTAAACCTGATAACGAAGTTCTTGAAATGGCGATTTCAAGAGAAATTGCGGCACGCAATTTTTTCCTGGCGCTGGCAGATCGCCTCGATAATCCTGAGCTTTGTAAAATGCTCAAGGAGCTTGCAGATGAAGAGCTTGTGCACAGAGAGCGTCTTGAGCTGGAACTTATAAAAAACGGGATTGTTGTGGGCACTGCGAAAAAAGACAACAACTTTCAGTCATCTGATTATGTTATCAGCAGTGAAGAAATTATCAATTTGGACCTCAAAGACCTCCTTGAGATATGCATACAAAAAGAAGATGCCTCATTTCGGTTTTATCAGGAGATGCTGCTGCACTCTCTGGACACAAGCACTAAAGAAACTCTTCTTGCCATAATCGAAGATGAAATCAAACACAAGTTAAGATTTGAAACAGAGTATCAGAAGCTTTTGAAGAAACACTGATTTGACCTGAAGCTGCTCGCATTGTTTTTTCATAATCAGTTAAAATCAATTAATTTTAATTGACGGTTTTAATAATCGGAGAATGGAGGTCCAAATGAACCGCAGAACATTTTTGAAGGCAGTGCCGGCTTTAAGCGTTCTTGCTGCCGCAAAGTCCGGCTTATCGCAGGATTCTAACTCAACAACAGCGGCTGCAAAGGATGTGAACTCACAGGCCGATATTACGGGGATGGAACCTGTCATACTTCCCAAACCCGATAAGGAGGGCGGAAAAGATATATTGGCATCGATGGGGGAGAGAAAGACAATCCGCAATATCAGCGACAAGAAACTTCCGCCACAGATACTGTCGAATTTAATGTGGGCGGCATTCGGAGTGAACCGAGAGAACGGCCCATCAGGCCGTTTAGGCAGGACAGCAGCCTCAGCAAGCAATTCTCAGGAAATCGACATATATGTTGCAATGCCGGAAGGAACTTATCTGTATGATGGTCCAAATCATCGCTTGAATCCTGCCGCAGCCAAAGACCTTCGTTCTCTGGCGGGCGGTCGCCGAGGCAGTGCAAGGGCACAAGCGCCAGTCAGACTTATTTATGTTGTCGATATTGCAAAGTTCAGCAAAGCGCCGTTTCAGGAGCCTGGTCTCAAGGACACCGAGATTCAGAAGTCTTATTATTTTGTCGATACCGGTCTGATTGCACAAAATGTATATTTGTTTGCTGCGGCAGAAGGCCTGGCTGCATGGTTCCACAACTGCAATAAAACAGCCATTGCAAAAGAATTAAACCTGCGTAATGACCAGCGGGTGCTTTTTGCCCAGACAGTCGGTTACCCTGCACAGACTTAACAGTCAGCCTGATGATTCATTAATAATCTCTTAAGATATAAAAATCTCAAGCTTTTACAGCAGGAGAAATTTCTTGACATACAGTATATGCAAGCAGTGTCACAAGAGATAAATTCTTTTGATATTTTGTCCCTTTCTGATTATGATATCGATTCAAAAATTTATGCCAGTGAAGGATAAAACATATCGTATTTTGATAAGTGCTGCAGAGCCGAGTGCTGATGCTATTTGTGCCGGCTTGATAAATGCAATAAAGAAAATCTGTCCTGATATCGAGTTTATCGGTTTTGGCGGACCGAAGATGCATCAAGCCGGCTGCAGGCTTTTAGAAGAAACTGCTGCAAGTGCTGTGATGACATATAAGGCAGTCAGTCATATCAGCAGATATTATGCGCTTATTAGGAAAGTAAGAAATTATCTAAAGAGTGAGAAGGCCGATTTGGTTATAGTATGTGATTCGCCGGCATTTAATTTTCATATTGCAAAGGCAGCAAAAAAAGCCGGTATAAAGACACTATTTTATGTTGCGCCGCAGTTGTGGGCGTGGGGCCAATGGCGGATTGGCAAACTTCGAAAATATTGTGACAAGCTCTGCTGCATATTGCCTTTCGAGGAAGAGTGGTTTAGGCAAAGGGGTATTGATGCTGTCTATGTCGGTCATCCGCTTCTCGATAATCTCGATTCAGGCACTTTGGGAAAATCGAAAAGTTTCTCAGAATTTCAACCTCAATCCGCACGAATTGCCCTGATGCCGGGCTCGAGAGAGGCAGAGATAAATACTCTCTGGCAGCCGATGCAGCAGATAGCTTTGAAGCTTAAACAAAAATATCCGCAAATCAGTTTCACTGCTGTTGCGCCGGATAATGAGAAACTTCAATTGCTCAAACAAATGGAATTGTCTGATTTAGACTGTCAGTATAGCATCGACACAGTTTTTCAGACAGCCGGACTTTCGGATTTAGCAATTGTTGCAAGCGGCAGCGCGACCATTCAGGTCGCAGCAGCCGGTTGCCCTATGGTGATTATGTATCAATCGAGCAGATTGCTCTGGCAATTGTTGGGCAAGAGGCTGATAAAAACGAAACATCTTTCTCTGGTAAATATCCTTGCGCAAAAGAATATTGTCCCCGAGTTTATGCCTTATTTTTCCTCGATAGAGCCGATTATCTTGAGCGTAGAAAACCTGCTGGCAGATAAAAACAAATTGTCATCTATCAGCAGTGAGCTGATTAACCTTGCGAAAAACCTTGCAGGAGAAAACTGTGCTCAAAAGACCGCTCACATTGCTGTCAGCATGCTTTGACAAGTCGGGCGGCTTAATTATTCAATTTCCTATTTTTATGGTAATTTGATGCCAATGGCGAGCGTATGAGGTGCATTGTGCATTTTAACAATCCATTTCTTTTGGGGATTAGCCATTTTAACAGCTTGGTTTTTAAAATAATAAAGCCAGATTCTATAAGGCAGAACCTGGCTTCGGAGGAGGGTGATGAAAAGCTCTGCGGAGTATAATGACCATTGACAGTATTAACTTTTCAATATTTATTAGACGTCCAAACACTACATATAATCGAACAAATCTTTGAAATTTCTTTAGAAAATACTAAAATATTTAACAATTGGTAAATTGCTCTTTTGATTTATAATGTCAAGTATTAAATTGTAAAACAGCCGTTTTTTTGTAAAATTATTAATATAAAGGCCTTTTTTGGCCTAAAAATCAATATTCTTTACGATTAATAAAACCGGTTTGTTCGGGATTTTTTAACTGATGGCCTGTTATTTTTCAGGGGAAAGTGACATTATGGAAGGCAAAATCACAATTGCAGATTTAAATGCTGCCAGGCAAAAAGGTCAAAAAATAGCAGCTGTCAGCTGCTATGACTATACGACAGCAAGACTTATCTCACAGACCGATGTGCAGATGATTCTTGTAGGTGATTCTGCATCGCAGTTCGTTTTGGGTTTTGATTCGACATTGCCTGCAACGATGGATTTTATGGTTGCTATAACTTCAGCAGTCAGACGCGGGGCGCCTAATGTGTGCCTGGTTGCGGACATGCCATTTTTGTCTTATCAGCTCGGAGTTGCACGTGCAGTCGAAAATGCAGGAAGATTTTTCACTGAGTCGAATGTGCAAATGGTGAAAATCGAAGCAAGTGATGCATACATCGATGTAATCAAGGCGGTCAGTGACGCTGGTATGGCGGTTATGGCACATATCGGCATCAGACCCCAGAGCATCAGCAAAGTCGGCAAATTCAAGGCGGAAGGGACTACAGCCGAGATTGCGATAGAGTTGATAAGGCTGGCTGAGAAAATGATAAATGCTGGCGCATCTTCTCTTCTGCTGGAAGGAACGGCAGCAGAGGTTTCTGAGATCATAACAAAAAAGTTCGATGTGCCTGTGATCGGATGCGGTTCGGGTGCCGGTTGCGATGGTCAGATACTTGTTGCGCCAGATATATTAGGATTAACACAAAATAGTCCTAAGTTTGCGAAGAGCTATGGTAAGCTTGCCGAAGCTTTAGTTGATGCTGTCAGCCGCTACTGCGATGAAGTGAAAGGTAAAAAGTATCCGGATGACAAATACAGCTACCATATGAAAGAGGGGGAATACGGAAGGCTGATGAAGATAATGAAGAAGAAGTAATGCAGCTCTTCAGAATAGCTTGCAGCTGCGTTTTAAAATACTCTATGATGCACGAAAAAATATTAATATAAAACAGAAGGGACGAAAAATGAGTGAGGTGCCTCCGATACTGCTTTCGGCGATAATCTGCGACAGGGTGATATTCGACAAGTTTTCCGGAATGCCGAGCCTGATAAATATTATTCAGAACATCAATGCGCCTCGGTATCCGATTCAGAATATTCTCTGCTTTTTCTGCGAGCTCACGAATGGGCATGGTAAAACAATGACGAAAGTTCGGCTTGTCAACACCCAGAAGGAAGACCAGCCGATTTTCGAGCAGACAGGAGCGGTCGAATTCAGGGACGTTCAGCAGGTCGTGACACTGGCCGTGAACCTGCACGGTGTAGTTTTTCCTGAGCCGGGAGAGTACAGGTTTCAATTATTTGCAGATGACCAGCTGCTCGGTGAAAGGCGGGTTATCTGCAGGAAGGTGGAACAGCCTCCGAGGACAGAGACACATTCAGGAAGCTAAATAGAAACTAAAGAAGGGAATCGCGGATGGAAGAGGACAAAAATATTTCGATAGAGCCTCAGGAGCAGCAAGAGCAGGTGCGTCCTGTGCTGATAGCATCCAGAAAAACGCTGGATGAGTATTCTTTGTATCTTGAGAGGCTTTTAGTGGGTTTTGCCGATGCATCCATCTCGGCGGTTTTAATTTGCCCTGCGGATTACGATGTCGGTCCTGTTGTGTCACCGTCCGTGGAGGTGATATACCACCCGGCGTCACGGCTGCCGTTTACAGGCGAGCAGAATAAAAGAATACTTTTCGAGAAAATTTCAAAATTCAAGCCGAATGTCGTTCACTGTTTATGTATGCTGGAGCTGTCGCTTGCAAAGCAAATATCGTCGCATTTCAATCTGTCCTGCGTGCTGTCGGTAAATTCTCTCGATTTCACGGGGGGCGAGCCGGGAATTGTTTCGAAGACAGCGGCGAAAATAATTGTCCCATCGGAGATAGTAGCTGTAAATCTGGAACATTTTTTGCCGCAGTTGGCCGGTCGCATCAGGCGCATAAATATCGGCTCATTTGTTCAATCTGCAACTGCGTGTTTTAAAAAGGCCAATGTGATGCCAAGCCTCTTTAGCTGTTTTCCATCAACAGATGGGGCCGGCCTGAGCGGAATGCTCGATGCGATAAGGCACCTTTCGGTCGATGGATACGAATTTGTAACCGTCTTGATGGGCTCAGGAAAAATGGAAAAGCAGGTCCGCAGGAAGCTTGCGCAGACGGGTCTATCACAGAGCGTTTCAATTGTGCCGATGATACAGCCATACAGGGCGGTATTGAATGCAGCGGATATTTTTATTCAGCCGCAGCCGAATAATAGTTTTAATCTTATGCTGCTGGAGGCAATGAGTGTCGGATGTGTGGTTACTGCCTGCAGGGGCGGAATTGATGACTTGATTATTAATGGCCAGACTGCCCTGGTTTTTAATGTGAACGATTCAGAGAGTATTTATACGTGCCTGCGGCAGCTTTTGGACAGCCGCGAAACAGCCCGCAAAATTGCCAGGCAGGGACAGGAATACGTCCGGGCCAATCATACCGTCAGCAAGATGGTTAGTGATACAATCGAGACTTATCAGCTTGCTTTGCAGGAAAGCGTTAAAAAGTAGAAAAGGAATTTTTCACGGCCTTTTGCTGTTAATGACGAAGCCATTCTTCCGCGAGGATGGCAAAATCAAGGAAATTTACAAAACCATCGCCATTCGGTTGCGGTGCAATGTCAGCGGAAGGAATGCCGGGCGGCTGCAGCCATTGATTTGCTAATACAGCCAGGTCATCGATATTAGTAAGTCTATCTCCAGTTATATCGCCTGACATAATGGAAGGCAAAAAATCAAAGTTATTCATGGAATAAGACTGCTGCTGAATTCCATCAAGTGTCTCGTAAGTGATATTCCAAACCATATTCGCTGGATTAATTATAACGGAACGGTCAACCTCTATTTCAAAAGTATCATTGCTCACAGCCGTTGTGTGCGCTTCGATATAAGAGCATCCTGCAATTCTATCTAAAATAGATACGTTTTCCGGAACCTCTGCCAGTTCTGCGATGACGTTTGAGAAATCCTGCGACCGTGTGTTCCATAATGTAACCTTGCACAAATACCTAAACACAGTTCTCCCAATGCGTTCCCTGTCAACAATGCTGATGCCTTCCACCATCACAGGCTCCCGCTCCCATGCAAGCCACGGATACTCATGACCATCCCACATCACCCATACTGGTGTATTAAAATCCCAGCCTGCCAGGGTGAAGGTGCTTTTAGCTTTCATCTGAATGGTTGTCCTGCCTGTCCCGCCTTTACTATATGTTCTGCCACTTGTTTGGGTATCCCAGAAAGAATTACTGGTGGTACCTCCTTGAGAGTCGCCGACCAATCCGCCAATCCATGTTGTTCCTGATACTCTGCCTGTTGAGTAGCAGTTGGAAATCAAATTGGCATTGCCCCCAACGAGCCCGCCGACCCAAGAATTTCCATAAGCATTTCCTCTGGCATAGGAATCATATATCTGGCCCCAATTGACACCAACTAATCCTCCGACAAATTGCCGATTAGAAGCATTGGCTGTCGAATAGCAGGATATAATTTTTCCATCTCTACTATTCAAGCCAACTAGCCCTCCAGTATTGTAATGATCACCAGAAGATGGCCCCGTAATGTTTCCGGCAGAATAGCAGGCTGATATTATTCCCAGATTCTGTGACACTAATCCACCAACTTGACTCCTTTTTCCAGAAACAGTGCCTGTGAAATGGCAATGAGTGATTGTTCCAAAATTTACTCCCACCAATCCGCCCGCATCGTAAAAACTCGAAACGCTGCAGGTTGAATAGCAGTCAGACATTGTTCCAAAGTCAAAGTCTCCAGCTAATCCACCGACGTCAGCATTTCCTGAAACACTACCGCCCTCAACGTAACAGCTGGATATATTTCCCGCACCATATCCGATTAGAGCGCCAGTATATTCACCCGCTGACGGGTCATAATCAATACCGTAAGTACTTGTAGACGCATCAACATGAGGGGATATTAAGCCAAGGTTTTTTACAGTACCATGAAAAGCTCCGAAGATACCTATGTAGAAGCCTCCGGGTTTGTAGTAGGTAAATTTTAAAATCTTATGGCCGTTACCGTCAAATGTGCCCCTGAAAGAATTGTCACTGACCCCAATGATATTAAAAGATGTGCCTGTGTATGCGGATAAGTCGATATCATCCATTAGTTTAAAGTATTTGGACCAGTCACCAGGATTCAGACCAATGGTATTCATCTGTTCGGCTGTATAAATCAGGTAAGGGTAGTCAACGGTTCCGCTGCCTCCGCCGTATTTGCCCAATACTTGCTCAGTTGTCAGGCATAATGAAATCAGGGTAATCAACACTAAATAAACTTTTAAGCTTCCTCTCGCATTCATTTCAACCTCTTTTTCGCTGATTGTGTAAAAATAAAAAACCAAGACCGAGAAGCAAAAGCGTTGAAGGTTCCGGGGTTGTGAAGCCGCTGTCAATCGTCTGGAAGGTAGCGGGATTGATTATCTCATAGAACTGGCTGGCAGGCAAGCCTTGTCCGAGCCAGTCGAAGCTTACAGAAAAACCCTTAATAGATTCACCAGTAAAAATCGGCGCTGACAAGCTTAGTGCATCATAAAATCCATCATCACCAAGCAGCGGTTCCGGCTGAATTGCAAGTTCATCCCATGCTGAAGCAAGAGGCTCTTGTGTTTCAATGAGGAGATTATCATACAACCCGTAATCGAACCAGATGGTAAGCTCTTCAATGCCGGCGGGCAAATTTATATTTTTCACGTTGTAGGTGTATTGCCAGCGGCTTGGGCTTGTCTGCTGAACTTCGTATTGAATTTCAGATAATAAAACACCGAATGCATCAGCGGCGAAAGTGCAGCCGAAAAGCAGGGCAAAAAGAATTATCCTCTTCATCGCTCTTCTCCTCTGAAACTTAAATATACTGCCGAAAAAAAATTTGAAAGGATTGAGATAAGGGGTTGAACGCTCTCTTTTCTCTCATCACGCTCCTTCCATTTTCAGGCCGGCAAAGCCTGATAAATCATCTTAATTATAGACTCTCGTCTTATAATAGTCAAGCAAAAAAGGTAAAAAATATTGACTAAGGGCTTTTTATAAGATATGCTTGTTTATGAAGATATGGCAAATTTTGGCAGGCTTGAATGGCAAAAAGCTTACAGATGTGTTTATTCGGGCTATACACTCAACGGAGAACATACCGGAAAAAGTTGAATAAGTTTGGGTTTGCAAGCGTCTATTTTAACGGCAGAAAATGGCGGGAGGACAATGGGAGAGAAGTATTATGACTGATGGTGAAAAAAACCTGTTAGAGCGGTTTGTGGAAACCGGCGATGCCGAGGTTTTCAGCGAGATAGTAAGAAATTATGCA
>JBFZBH010000029.1:0-8906 GCA_041308525.1 Phycisphaerae bacterium
GCTGGGCGTGCATGGAATTCATCGGAAAGCTGTCGTAACTTACAGTCATCGGCCTTTCTGCAGTCGCAGTGCATACAGCGCACAGATTCGATAACTGCCTGTTCATCGGTTAGTCCTGCATATTGTGTTTTCGGTTCTTGCCTTTGATTTTTACTTACAAGCCCCATAAAGGCATTTATTTCATCTGCTTCAATTTTTCCTATGCGTGTATTGAATGGCTTTGGCGGCTCAACAACCGGTTTTCCAGATAAAAATAACGTAATCATATACGCTGCCTTTTTACCTTCCTCAACGGCGCGGACAGCCATTTTCTGTTTTGCGATTTTTTCGCTTATAGCGAAAATCCCTGGCTGGCTGCAGTCTGGTAATTTTTCCTGGCCGGTTGCTGCGAGGACGGCATCGAATGTATCGAGCAACTCTGAAGGAGAGGAAATTTTTCTATTGAGTACAAATTCTGTGCCGAGCTTCTGGATTATTGCGATTTCCTCATCGAGGACTTGAGGCGGCAATCTTTCAGGTTCAATTGCATATCGAATCAATCCGCCGGCTTTTTCATTCTTCTCGAAAATTGTGCATTGGATACCATTTTGCTGAAGATAATAAGCGGAAGACAATCCAGCGGGGCCTGCACCTATGATGGCAACCTTTTTACCTGTGCTCGGTCTGCAGATTGGAATATATCTTTCTGCTGCAGCGATATCAACATCGGCGACATATCGCTTCAGAAGGCAGATGGAAAGGGGCTTATCGAAGAAAGACCTTCTGCATCCTTTTTCGCAGGGAGCGGGGCAAATTCTTCCCAATACTGCCGGAAGGGGGATATCTTTTTTTACTGTTTCAATTGCACTTTTAAGTTGTCCTGAAGCAATTTGCCGGATCATAAGCGGAATATCCATATGGGCTGGGCAAATCATCTGGCAGGGGCCCATACAATCGCCGAGATGGTCGCTTAAAAGAAGCTCGAGTGCCATTTTTCTGGCCTCGATTACTTCGCTGGAATTTGTTTCAATGTGCATTCCTTCCTGGGCAATGGTTCCGCAGGCAGGCAGTAATTTATCTGTTCCCTCAATTTCGACCACACAAACCATACAGCTTGTCGATGGGCGGATGCCTTTTAGAAAACACATCGTCGGAATTTCAATGCCGAGTTTCGCTGCGGCTTCGAGAATTGTCGAGCCTTTTGGGACTTCAACTTCGCGGTTGTCTATAATCAGTTTTGGCATTGTCATTCAACCTTGATTGCATCCTGCGGACATATAATTTTACAAGTGTTGCAGCGGATACATTTTGATTTGTCTATTTCGTGCTTTTCATAAGGCTTCATTTCTATCGCCTGAACCGGGCAGTTCTGCGCACACAATGTGCAGCCGATACAGTCGTCGGTCACTGAGTAGCTGATAAGAGCCTTGCATTTTGCTGCGGGGCAGCGTTTTTCGATGTGTGCTTCGTACTCGCTCCTAAAATATTGTATTGTTGACAGAACGGGATTTGGTGCCGTCCGGCCAAGCCCGCAGATGCTCGCCTTCTTTATCATTAAGGCAAGATGTTCTAGTTCTTCTATGTCGCCTTTTTTACCTCCGCCTGTACAGAGACGGTCGAGGATGTCCAGCATACGGCGGGTTCCTACCCTGCAGAACGTGCATCTGCCGCAGGACTGGTTTTGTGTGAACTGCAGAAAGTATCTTGCGATATCGACCATGCAATCGGTTTCATCGAGGACAACAAGTCCGCCGGAACCCATTATCGCTCCTGCATCGTGAAGCGATTCGTAATCTACCGGTATGTGTGAAAGCAAAGCCGGGACGCAGCCGCCGGATGGGCCTCCAATCTGGACGGCTTTGAATGTTAAACCGCCTCCAATTCCTCCTCCAATGTCTTCGATGATTTCGCGTATCGATATTCCCATCGGAACTTCTATCAGGCCGCCTTGTGCGATTTTTCCAGCGAGAGCGAAAACCTTTGTGCCGCGGCTGTGCTCTGTTCCGAGTTTCGAATATTCGTCTGCTCCATTGCGGATTATCCAGGGGACAGCGGCATAAGTTTCGACATTGTTGATAAGGGTCGGATGGTCCCACAGACCGTGTTCTGCAGGATAGGGCGGTCTCAAACGGGGCATTCCCCTTCTGCCTTCGATACTGGCGATAAGTGCTGTTTCCTCGCCGCATACGAACGCACCAGCGCCGGGAACAATTTTTAATTCGAGTGAAAAACCGCTTCCGGTGATATTATCACCGAGGAATCCATACTGTTTGCATTTTTCAATTGCTTCGCTTATGCGTTTTAAGGCAAGAGGATATTCTGAGCGGATGTAGAAATAACCTTTATGTGCATCGACGACATAAGCTGCGATAATCATTCCTTCGATGATTCGAAACGGATATGATTCCATTATCATTCGGTCCATAAAAGCGCCGGGGTCGCCCTCATCGCCGTTGCAGATTACATATTTTTCCTTTGAAGGACTATTCTTTACCGCCATCCATTTCAGGTCTGTCCTGTATCCAGCACCTCCTCTGCCTCGAAGGCCGGAAATATGAATTTGGCTGATAATTTGTTGAGATGACAATTTTGTAAGGCAATTTTTCATCGCATCGAAACCGCCGCTTTTAATGTATTCATCTATGTCAACAGGGTCTATGTTGCCGCAGTGTTCTGTTGCGATGCGTTTTTGTTTTCCCAGAAAATCGGCCACCTGGTCTTCTCTTACATCGAGTGGGTATCGCAGAGTTTTTGTGCCAATATTATCAGTCAGTAATCTATCGAGCATGGTCGACACAGAATATGATATTTTCTTTTTCACCTTTGGAATCTTAAAGTGCCTCAGAATGATTGGCTTTGCATCTTCAGGGCGCACCCTTGCATAAAGGAAAGAATTGTTATCAGGCAGGACAATTTCAAGAAGGGGGGTTTGATAGCACATACCGACGCAGCCGACCTTTTTAGTTCTCGCTTCAATGCCTGTTTCATCAAGCACATCCTGAACAGCCTGCTGAAGTTTGCCGCTGCCGCGTGCGATACAGCAGGAGCCGAGACCTAAACGGATTTCTCCCTTGAAACCTGCAGAGGGTTTACTTGTTACAGGCAAGACTTTCGACTTCAATTCCTGCTGTCGTAAAAAATCCTCGATTACAGATGATACGGTATTCGGCGTTAAATGACCATAGGTAACCTGGTCGATTTGCACTGCCGGTGCAAGCGTGCAGCAGCCAAGACAGGCGACCTTCTCAATGGTAAACAAGCTCTTTGCATCGGTATCCTGCCCAGCGGGAATTTCCAGATACCTGTTGAAGGCATCGTAAACCAGTTCGGCGCCTTTTACGTGGCAGGCAGTCCCTACACAAATATGAATGATATGCTTTCCTGCGGGACGATATCTGAACATATTGTAAAAGCTCGATACTCCTGTTATTGCTGCAGGTGTTATCTCTGTAAGCTCGCACACGCGCTGAAGCGCTTCAGCAGGTAAATAACCGTAATGAGCCTGAATTGCCTGCAGAATCTGCAGGACCTTTTCCCTGCCGGTGCCGGTCTTTTCTATCAGGTCATCTACATATTTTAAGTCGATTGTTTCCATCAGTTGGTGTTTCCTATACAGTACAAATATTCCTCGCTGCGAATATAAATTCTTCCATCGGCAAAAGCAGGCGATGCAAAAACTTCTTCGCCAAGCTCGTTTCTTGCTATCTCCCTGTATTCTTCCGCGGACTCTATTATTATTGCTGTCCCATCTGTGCAGATAAGATACACGTATTTTCCTACGATACTCGGTGATGCGTTGAACTCTTCGCGGACGTCCTTAAACCAGAGTTTTTTGCCGTCACTAATCTGGATGCAGGACAAAATGCCTTCGGTAGTAGCAAGATAAATATATTTGCCATCGCTTACAGGAGAGCTTATATCCGGAATATCACCCTCAACTGTCCAGGCAATATGTGATTTAGTGACATCGCCTGCGCCATCAGGTTTTATTGCAGAAAGCTTATTATAGGGAGAAACGGCAAAGACAAAATCGCCTGCATAAATCGGAGAAGGAGCAAGGTCTCCGCTTACACATTCAGCCCTCCAGATTTCAGCACCGTTAGAAGGATTATATGAAATAACACAGGGGTCGGCACAGGTTATAAGCTGGTGCTGTTCTCCGATTTTGGCAACAATTGGCGTCGTCCACGAGCCCCCAACCGGTCTTTTGACTTCCCAGACGGTGTTTCCTGAAAATGCATCGAGGGCAAAAATTCTCGATTTGCCGTCATCGGCTGAAGCCTGGTCATATTGTATTATTAAAAGGTTCTGATACATTTCAAGAGAGGTTGCATAGCCATACATACTGTGGGGCAAGCCGAGATTTTTGTTCCAGATGTTTTTGCCCTTAAAGTCAAAGCAGGCAACATCGCCCAGCGGAAAGATTGCAAAGACACGCTTGCCGTCGGTTGTCATAGTCGGGGCAGCATAACTTGTTGCCTCTTCGATATCTGGAATGTTTCCATCTGGAATTGCGGTCGTAACATCTTTTTGCCAAATCAACCTTCCCTTTATTCTGTCGAAGCAGTAAACCTGCCTTTGCTTTTTATTCGCCCCGCAAAGGAAAATTTTATCATCCCATATAACAGGGGAATTATTTCCCGGCAGGGGGACTTTGGTTTTCCAAATAATGCCTTTGCCGGTCTTGCCGTCCCATTTTGTAGGGATATTGGTATAGAAACTTACGCCGCTTCCCTGCGGACCACGAAAACGCGGCCAGTTTTTATTTATTTGTTCTTCGGATGGATAGCTCGATGAGCCTTGGGAAAAATCGATTTTTTTTGTAACAGCAAATAAGACTGCAAAAACTCCCGTCAGCACCAGGAATGAAACAATTGACCATCGTGCAAGAGTTACATGGCGGACCTGCTTTGTTTGTATGTCGTGTGCCGGCTGCGGCATCGGGAGTTTCCTTTTCAGATCTGCTGCAATTTTTGCTGCTGAGATGAAAATGATAATTCCCGCTACCAGCAGGATTGCTCCTTGGTGTGAAAAATTCAGGCGGGAAATTTTATCTTTCCGTATCTGCAAATCGAGCTGGCGAATCTGTGTCAGAATCTGCTCATCGGTCGGCTTTTCGGCCAATTGTAATTTAAGATTTTCCAACCTTTCTGTCCGCATCGGGTCGAGCAGCCGAACCTGGAGATAATTGACAACCAGAAGACCGAAAACGATGATAGAAAATATCCCAGCTACAACCGCAGTATTAAATATCGCCTGATGCAGAATTTGTTTGTTTGACGATTTTTCGTTTATTTCCGGATTCTCGGGACTCATAATTTTATGCAGATTGCTCCTTCAATTTCTTCAGTCTTTCCTGTTCTTTCGGGCAAAATTGAAAACACCTTCCGCAGGAGACACAGCCAGCCCTGTCTGTCTGATAATCTTCTCTTCGTCTTTGTATCGAATTATTAATAAGCATCAGGCTGATAACAAAACCTATGAAACATCCAAGCAGCCTTCCGCCGAACTTAAACTGATTTTTGATGATAGAAGCCTGCTGATACAGTTCGCTGACGGGTGTTCCTGCTGACCTGAATGCGACGCTTTCGTTTATTGTTCCTTCGACCATACCATTATTTTCAAGGTAGATTCTTTCAGCTAATCTGACGGTAGGGTTCATTTTCGACCAGCTGTCGCTTATCGATGCGCCGAGCAGGACGGCAAGAAATATTATTACCGGCGAGATGATAAGAATGGATGTGATGGCAATTTTACTTTTTCTGTAATTGGATGCAGGCCAGGGAGCGGTAGGGGTGTTTATAGCATTAAACGGACAGGCATCCTCGCACAGCCTGCATTTTATGCATTCATCCGGAGTAATGGTCGCATGCCATCTCGAAAGCCGGGAGAATTGCCTGAGAATTACGCCATAAGGACACAGGAATCTGCAATACGGTCTGCCGATGAATACGCCGATTACAAGAAGGCACGCACCCAGGATCATCATATTCAGCCGTCCGGTCAATCTGAAGAACGCAACGAACGGGTCATATCTGCAGATTATAAAGGCACTGTCTGTGGAAGCAAAAAGAACAGCGGCACCGAGATATAAATAAGCGCACAAGCGAAGGCCGCTTTCGAGCCACTTCGGCAGCACCAGCGGGCGCAAAAGTACGACATCCTGAATTGCTCCAAGGGGGCAAACGGCTGCACAGAATGTCCTGCCAAAAAATAATGTAAAGGCAAGAGGCAGTATAAAGAAGGCCAGCACAGTGAGCGGGATTACATAACTATTGCTGAAGACGGACAGGACAAGGTTTTGTATCGAACCTATCGAGCAGATGCATCCCTTGCGCCAAAAACCAAAATAAAGCAGGGAAAAAATCATCAGTGCAAATATGGCACGGCGGGAACGATTTTTCAAAACAAGATATGAAGCCAGTGACAGTGTCCCTGCAAGCACAGCAACGTCGATGTATTCATAAAGCACAAGACGCGGGGTGACATCAGTTATGTAATCTGTCGATGGAAGTTTATGGTCGGTTTCGACAAAATCCGGAGGCGGAAAACGCTCAACTGCCCACAAAGTCTGTGTGCATAAGAGCAGGAAAATTATCGGGATTGTAATATATCTTGAACTTATCATCAGGCGTGCTGGACCCTCTTTATTATATAAGGTTCATCGGCTGGGACGCGTTTGTATGCCCCCGAAGGACAGGCAGCAGCGATAGAGCAGGCATTGCAATTTAAACAGCGGTTGTGCCGAACCTGGAGAAAAAGAGAACCGTTGCCGAAGGCGTTGCATCCTTTTACGCATTTGCCGCAGCCGATGCATAGTTTTTCATCGATTGTATATTCATAGTAGGGGTCTTCAACGAACGTTCGTTTTATTGCTCCCGCAGGGCAAAGCTGGTTTTCAGCGCCTGTATCAAGCTCTCTCGGCTTCGGCTCGAAAAAGCCTGTGCACAAATCACAATAGCCGCACATCGCATAAGCGTGGACACATTTCACCGCAGATTCTTCGAGGACACAAAATGTGGCGCAATTACCGCAGGCAATGCATTTTTGCGGGTCGAGCTGCCAGACCATCTTCGGATTATGTTTCTTTTTTCCGAAAAACACAGCTATGGCAGCAAGGCCAGCTCCTAAAATTCCGAAAAAACCCCTGTTGAGGAATTTTCTTCTTGTTATGTCCTGTTCACTTCGTTCCATTATTCTTTTTTTCCATTGCCTGTTTTCTCGAAAGGGCCTGAGGCAGTCCGCAATCTTCATAAATGCGGCAATCGCTGCAGATGCTGCTGTTGATGCAGTCTCCATCGTATTTGAGCCTTCTTCTTTTTAAGACGGCCCAAACAGAGACAAAACCCAGCAGGCCGAGACCTGCAAATCGCAGGGCATCAGTCAATAGTTTCCTTCGATTCTGAATTTTCGAAAACGGCTCTGTCATTATTGAGTCTTGATTTTTGAAAAAGTTCTTACAACATTATGAACGGTATCGAGAACGAGGATTCTCTGCTTATTATCGACAGCCACATCAAATCCCCCTTTTTGACATTTTGCGGGGTCGGTACAAATCCCTGCCATAATATCTTTTGCAAGCTGTTCTGGTCCGGCTGCAACGCCTGCAAATTTTCCGTCAGGACTGTAAATTTTCACCCTTAGCAATCCTTTTTCACAGGTGATGAAACTGTCATCGGGCAGAATTGCGAAATTGACAGGATTGCAGCAGCCGCAAAAGCCCTCTATATCCGGCGATGCTTTTCCCCACGAGAATTCGAGGTCTCCATCGAAAGTGTAGGCCTCGATTTGATGCTTGCCGGGATTTACGACCCGCAAAAGGCCGTCACTTCCAATTGCCAAATCGAAATACGGACTCGGTATCACAAAGCCTGGGATATTTTTACTTTCATCTTTTTTGCCAATTTGTTTTACAATCCTGCCGTTTGTATCATAACGAAGCACAACACGATTGCCGGCATCTGCTGCGAATATGTCATTTTTCGAGACAGCGATGCTTGTCAGGACAGAATTTTTATTAAAAACCGGCCATTTTGTGATTTCCTTAAAGTTATCGTCGAAGATGATTATTTTTTCCTGTGTTCCGACATAAATTTTTCCATCTTGTGATACAGCCAGGCATCTTGGGAAGTGGGCTGTTTGAATTTCTTTTTTCAAAGTTCCCGAGCCGTCAAACAATCGCAAGGATTCATCGCCGGTTACGTAAATTGTGCCTTTAGAATCCACCGCAAGGGCATAGGTCTGTTTAAAACGGGTGTTTATCGGTTCATCTGTTTCTTTATACAAAAACAGGTTGGGTTCGATTTTCCCCACTTTTTGAAGGTCATAGACGTATTCTTCCGGAAGTCCGCTGCCGCCGGTGCCTGTAACATCCAGCCGGATTATAGCAAAAATGGCGACTACGAGGGCCATTGCAATAATCACAGCGGTAAAAATTCCTTTTTTTATCTTTCCGAGCTTAATGTTCATATCTAATGCCTCTTAAATAAGGTCGATTTCTTCATTATAATAAATTTAATGGCCTTTTTCAACGAAACCGCTTATTGTTTTGTGATATCAAGACAAATCATTTTGTTAAGGTCGCGTAAAATCAGTCTTCCTGATGCGAAAGCCATCGGTCCCCAGCTGTCCGGCCCTTCGAGCACTTTGGCGCGTGCAAGCTGCATATAGGATGAAGGCTGGGCCTTGACCAGGCTGAGAGTGCCTTCGCTATCCATCACGTAAATAAGTCCGTTTATAATTGTGTATGGTCCGAGTCCGAATTTATTTGCGTTCGTGCTTGTCCACATTATATTGCCGCCTGTGTCGAGGCAAACAAGCTGACCGTCGGGCCTCACACCGTAGATATGTCCTTTGTAAAAAATCGGGGTGTGCTGCGGTGAGCCGAATACATCAGGGGAAAGTTTAAAAAGCACCTTTGGGGCTAT
>JBFZBH010000030.1:0-8782 GCA_041308525.1 Phycisphaerae bacterium
TTCGAGGTCAGGGACGTTCATATAAGCCACTACGGAAGGATTTGCCCGATTGAGACGCCGGAAGGAACGAACATCGGTTTGATTTCATCACTGGCCATTTTCTCGACGATTGATGAATACGGTTTTCTGCTTACGCCATATAACAAGGTGGAGAGGGGCAAGGTTACAGGGAAGGTTGAATACCTGCGGGCAGATGAGGATATGAAGGCTATTATTGCTGCTCCAGAAACTGTTGACCCAAAGACCAGCCGAATCAAGGGCGATGTGGTCCTTGCAATGAAAGGCGGAGAGCTTGCACAGGTTTCTGTAGATGACATCAGTTATGTCGATGTATCCACAAAACAGACCGTTGGAATTTCAGCTGCGCTTATTCCGTTTCTCGAACATGATGACGCAAACCGAGCACTGATGGGTTCGAACATGCAGAGGCAGGCAGTTCCTTTGCTCACTACGGAAGAGCCGCTTGTTTTGACGGGAATGGAAAAGGTCGTCGGGCATAATTCGAGCATGGTTGTTCGTGCGAGTAACGGCGGAGTTGTAACGGCTGTTGATGCAAAGAAGATTGTGATTAATCAGACCGATGAGTATGACCTCGAAAAGTACTTCGGTTTGAACGAGAGGACCTGCCTGAACCAGACGCCGATTGTTAAGCTCGGCGAAAAGGTGAAAAAAGGACAGGTCATAGCGGACGGCGGCGGAACCTGCCAAGGCGTCCTGAGCCTGGGGAAAAATGTTCTTGCGGGCTTTGTCTCGTTCGACGGTTTTAATTTCGAGGACGCGATTGTCGTCAGCGAAAGACTTGTTAAGAACGATAATTTTACCAGTATTCATATCGATGAATTCACATCCGAGATTCGCGAGACGCGGCTGGGGAAAGAGGAGTTCACGCGAGATATACCGAATGTGAGCGAAAAGGCGCTGAGGAACCTCGATGAGCATGGAGTAATCAGGGAAGGCACGAGGGTTTGTCCGGGTGATATTCTTGTCGGCAAGGTCGTGCCCAAGAGCAAGACCGAGCTTACGCCGGAAGAAAAACTTTTGCATGCCATATTCGGCAGGGCGGGCGAGGACGTTAAGAATGACTCGCTTGAGCTTCCGAGCGGATATGAGGGTGTTGTAATAAAGACAGAAAGATTTGTCAGACGCGGCTACGGCGGCGATGACGAAAAGAAGCTGCTGAAGGCGCAGATACAGCAGACAGAGAAGGAAATGATTGGCAAGGCCTGCAATATATTCAGGCAGATGATTACAGCAATCAACGAAAAGTTCGATGTTAAGATTGTTGACCCGTCAACGCGCCAGAAAGTCGGAGCAAGCGAGGACAACGATGTTATTTACGAGCAGATACAGAACTTCAATATCAAGTGGATTAAGCCGGCAACAGACAGGGAAGAGATTGAGAAGCTGATAAGCAGGTTCTGGGTGAAAATAGATGATGTGCAGAAGGAAAAAGAGCAGAGGATTAAGAATTTAAAACACGGTGACGAGCTGCCGAGCGGCGTTCTTGAAATGGTGAAGATATATGTTGCCTGCAAGAGGACACTTTCGATAGGCGATAAGATGGCAGGCCGTCACGGCAACAAGGGCGTAATTGCAAAGATAATGCCGGAAGAAGATATGCCATTTCTTGCTGACGGCACTCCGCTGGATATTTTGTTGAATCCTCTGGGTGTGCCGAGCAGAATGAATGTTGGCCAGATACTCGAAACACACCTCGGCTGGGTCGCTCAAGTGCTCGGATTTCAGGCTGTTGTTCCGGTATTTGACAGTGCTTCCGAAGATGATATAAGGAAGATTACCGAAGAGGCAAACCAGGTCATGAAACATAACGCTGCTTCTCTCGATGAAAAGGAACAAACGCCTCCGCCGGACGGGCTTTTTGTAAATGTTCCCAAGAGCCTCAAGACACAGCTGTATGATGGGAGAACTGGCGAGGCTTTCGACCAGCAGGCAACAATAGGGTATATCTATATGATGAAGCTGCATCATCTGGTTGATGATAAGATTCATGCAAGGGCAACAGGGCCATACAGCCTTATTACTCAGCAGCCTCTCGGCGGAAAGGCCAGGACGGGCGGACAGAGGTTCGGCGAAATGGAAGTCTGGGCACTCGAAGGTTACGGGGCGGCTTATACGCTGCAGGAAATGCTTACCGTAAAAAGCGATGATGTCGAAGGGCGCACCAAGATTTATGAGTCTATGGTGAAAGGTCAAAACAGGCTCGAGGCGGGGACGCCGCTATCTTTCGATGTGTTGTGCAATGAAATCAGGGGCCTTGCGCTGAATATTCAGCTTGAAAAGAAGAAGCTGGGCGCAGCTTCTTTGTAATATAAGGTAATTTAACTCTTTAAAACATAAAAGGAGTTGCAAGTAATATGATAACGAACATTTACGACCGGATTAACGATTACGGGTCAGTAAAAATTTCATTGGCAAGCCCGAATACGATTCGAAGCTGGTCCTTCGGGGAGGTAAGGAAGCCTGAGACGATTAATTATCGAACCTACAGGCCGGAGAAGGACGGATTGTTCTGCGAGCGAATATTCGGGCCCGAGAGGGACTGGGAATGTGCGTGCGGGAAATACAAGGGCACGAAGTTCAAAGGGATTATATGCGACAGGTGCGGTGTGAAGGTGACGCACAGCCGCGTTCGCCGCAAGAGGATGGGACATATTAATCTGGCAGCTCCTGTGGTCCATATATGGTTCTTCAAGGCAATTCCGAACCATCTTGGGACACTTCTGGATATGAAGGCTTCGGATTTGGAAAAGATAATTTACTTCCAGGATTATGTTGTTGTCGATAGCGGCGACAGCCCGCTTCAGGCAGGGCAATTGCTGACTGAGGAAGAATTTCAGGATGCATCCAAAAAGTATGGATCGCCGCCGGCAGGTTTCAAGGCCTCTATGGGTGCGGAGGCGATAAGGATTTTACTGACAAATCTCGATATGGATAAATTAAGCGGCCAGTTGAGGGCAGAGCTGATACAGACATCAAGCAAGCAGAAGATAAAGGATATTTCAAAACGATTGAAAACGGTCGATGCCATAAGAAGCAGCGGCAACAAGGCGACGTGGATAGTCCTCGATGTTGTGCCTGTAATTCCGCCGGACCTTCGCCCGCTTGTTTTGCTGGAGAGCGGCAATTTCGCGACAAGCGACCTCAACGACCTTTACAGGAGGATTATCAACAGGAACAGCAGGCTTAAAAAACTGATTGACCTTAACGCACCGGAAGTAATTATCCGAAACGAGAAGCGAATGCTTCAGCAGGCGGTCGATGCGTTGTTCGATAACGGCCGATGCAGAAGGCCGGTTTTGGGGAGCAATAACAGACCATTGAAGAGTCTGGCTGATATGATTAAGGGAAAACAGGGACGCTTCCGTGAAAACCTGCTTGGCAAGCGAGTGGATTATTCGGGCAGGTCGGTTATCGTAGTCGGGCCGACGCTGAAACTTCATCAGTGCGGACTGCCGAAAAGGATAGCACTCGAGCTTTATCAGCCGTTTATCATCAGGAAGCTCAAACAACACGGGCTTGCTGATACAATCAAGAGCGCAAAGAGAATGATTGAGCGTCAGGATGAGCAGATTTGGGACATTCTCGAAGAGGTCATTCACCAGCATCCTGTTCTGCTTAACAGAGCCCCTACACTTCACAGAATGGGTATTCAGGCATTCGAGCCTATTCTTGTGGAGGGTAATGCTATTATGCTTCACCCGCTGGCGTGCAAGGGATTTAATGCCGACTTCGACGGCGACCAGATGGCAGTGCATCTTCCGCTGAGTGTCGAGGCACAGGCTGAGGCGCATACCCTGATGATGACGACAACAAATATTTTCTCACCATCAAACGGCGCTCCTATGGTTGGTCCATCACAGGATATGGTTATGGGCAACTATTATTTGACATACGCCAGCTCCAGCACTCAGGAAAAAGGCGCCGGGATGCTTTTCAGGGACACTTTTGAGGCGATTCTCGCAGCAGAAGAAAAGAAAATTTCGCTGCATGCAAAGATAAAGGTCCGGATAACAAAAATAGAAATAAGCGATGACGGGCCGATTGAGAATGTAATAGATGTTAAAAATAAACAGGCGCTTACCATTCCCGCTCATGTGATTGAAACTACGGCAGGCAGATGCATATTCAACGATATGCTTCCGAAGGAAATGCCTTTTTACAATCTGAATCCGGCGATGTCGGGCAAGAGACTGAGCAGGGTCATAAGCGACTGCTTCAAGGTTGCGGGAGCAGCAAAGACCGTTGACCTTCTTGACAAAATTAAGGAGCTCGGTTTTAAATATGCAACACTTGCGGGTTTGAGTTTCGGCCTGACGGACCTTAAGATTCCGCCCAAGAAGCCGCATATTATCGAGCAGACCGAGGAGAAGGTAAGAAAGATTCATAAAAATTACGAGAACGGAGTGCTAACCGAGGGCGAAAGATACAACCAGGTCATCGATGCATGGACACATGCAAGGGTCGCTGTAACAAGCGAGATGATGCGCGGCTTAAAAGAGGACAAGAAAGATGACGGCTCGCCTTACCTGAACCCGATATTTCTTATGTCGGATTCGGGTGCAAGAGGCAGCGTTGACCAGATTCAGCAGCTTGCGGGGATGCGGTCATTGATTGCAAAGCCCAGCGGTGAAATTATCGAGACACCGATTAAGTCTAATTTCCGCGAGGGAATGACGGTCCTTGAATATTTCAGCTCGACCCACGGAGCACGAAAGGGCTTGGCTGATACGGCATTAAAAACAGCTAATTCGGGTTATCTTACTCGAAAATTAATCGATGTCGCTCAGAATGTGATAATTGCCGACCGCGACTGCGGGACACTGCAGGGAATTACCAAGTCTGTTATAAGCAGCGGCGAGGAAGTCACTGTGCACCTCAGCGACCTTATTATCGGCAGGACCGCAAGGGACAATATCCGCAACCCAATTACCGATGAGATGATTGTTCGTGAAAACGAGGTCATTACGCCTCAGATAGCTTCAAAGATAGAAGAGCTCGGCATCGATGCGGTGAGGGTCAGAAGCCCGCTGACCTGCGACAGCACTTACGGTGTTTGTGCAAAGTGTCACGGATGGGACCTCAGCACAGGCTATTTGGTTGAAGAGGGTACTGCTGTCGGAATTATTGCGGCGCAATCTATAGGCGAACCCGGCACGCAGCTTACCCTTCGAACATTCCATACCGGCGGTGTTGCATCGAGAGCGATTCTCGAAAGAGAGCAGAGGGCCACCCAGGCAGGAAAAGTTCGGTATCGAAATATGACCGTCGTTCCTGTCAGACAGGCTGACGGTTCTGAAAAATCCGTAGTACTGAAGCGTAATGGTGAAATAGCTCTGCTTGATGATAAAGACAGAGAGCTCGATAAATTCAAGGTACCATACGGCGCTATTGTTGAGACGCCTGACGGTGCAAAGGTAGAGGCAGGCCAGATGCTCTTTAACTGGGACCCACACAGGACGCCGATTCTTGCGGAAGTCGCCGGCAAGATTGCTTTTGTTGATATTGTCGATGGCGAGACGATACGAATCGAAGAGGAGCGCAAGGGTCAGCAGGGCCGTCCGGTCGTAATTGAGCACAAAGGCGATAAGCACCCTCAAATCATCATCGAAGGTCCTGACAATAAAATCCTTGATGTTCACTACCTGCCGGCGGGCGCCAGAATCGAGGTCAACGAAGGTCAGGAAGTCCAGGCAGGACAATTGCTTGCTCATCAACCCCGGGCCACCGGCGGCACTCAGGATATTACGGGGGGTCTGCCCAGAGTTACCGAAGTCTTCGAGGCAAGAAGACCGAAGGACCCTGCCGTTATGGCCGAAATCAGCGGGCGAATCGAATTGCGAGGTGATAAACGAAGGGGCAAAATGACAATTATCGTTCGCGCTGAATCGGGTATGGAAAAAGAACACCACGTCACAAGAGACCGCCATCTTAATGTTCACACCGGCGACTTCGTCGATGCGGGAACTCCACTGACCGACGGCCCGCTCGTACCGCACGATATACTTTTAATTAAAGGCGAGGAAACTCTCCAGCGTTATTTGATATCCGAGATTCAAAATGTCTATCGCTCCCAGAATGTGAATATCAACGACAAGCATATCGAAATTATCTGCTCCCAGATGATGCGTAAAGTTGAAATAGATTCCGCGGGCGACAGCAACTTTTTGCCCGGCGAGGTGGCAGACAAATTCGTATTCAGAAAAGAAAACGAAAGACTTGCAGATTCGGTAAAGATCAGCAAGGTCGGCGATGCAACAAGGCTGAAGGAAGACCAGGTAATCAGCAAGGCCGAGCTTGCGAAAGAAAATGAAAAGGTCGAAGCAATCGGGGGAACTCCCGCGAAGGGCGTCAGGCCGAGGCCGGCAACCGCAAAGACACTGCTGCTGGGAATAACGAAGGCAAGTTTGTGGTCCGACAGTTTCATCGCTGCTGCAAGTTTTCAGGAAACCACGAAAGTCTTGACAGGAGCGGCACTTGCCGGTAGATTAGATGACTTGTGCGGCCTGAAGGAAAATGTCATTCTCGGACACCTCGTGCCGGCAGGAACAGGTTTTAAGCCATACCTCGAAATGAAGACGAAACATCTTGTCGAGGCGCCGCTGCCGAAAGAGTTTGCCGAGGTCAAAGAAGCAAAAGAGGCCGAAGAAAAAGCCGATGCCGCAATCAAGGAAGCGCTTGGCATATCGGATTAGTTTATAGTGAATGAAGAATATAAAAGGAAAGTTGGTGTAAATTATGCCTACAATGAACCAGTTGGTTAAAAGGCCGAGGTTAAAAGGGAAAGGGATGAAAAGAGTTTCGGACATCAGCGGCTCTCCCCAGAAAAGGGGAGTTTGTCTGATAGTCAGGACTATGACTCCCAAGAAGCCTAATTCGGCTTTGAGAAAAATTGCCAGAGTCAGGCTCACAAACGGCAAGGAAGTTACTGCGTACATCCCCGGAGTTGACCATAACCTGCAGGAACACAGCACCGTTCTTATCAGGGGCGGCAGGGTAAGAGACCTTCCGGGTGTGCGATACCATATTATAAGAGGAGTCCTCGATTGTGCGGGTGTAGCAAACAGGAAGCGCGGCAGAAGCAAATACGGCGCAAAGAGCGCGAAGTGATAATTAACGAATATCATTGTACAGCGACGGCTGTGATACAATGAAGTTGAAAGGGAATTAAGAGGTTATTATGGCAGAAAAGTTGACCGCATCGGCTGTTCAGTTAAAACCCGACGCCAGATATAACAGCAAACTCGCGTCCAAGTTCATCAATTGCCTGATGCATGGCGGAAAGAAGGGCGTTGCCCAGAATGTTTTTTATGAGGCTATGGATATCATTGGCAAGAAGGTAAAAGATGCAGAGCCTATAAAGGTTTTCGAAACTGCAATTGAGAATGTAAAGCCCTTAATGGAAGTGCGCAGCAAGAGGGTGGGCGGGTCGAGCTACCAGGTCCCGATGCAGGTAAATTCGAAACGGCAGCAGTCACTGGCTTTTCGGTGGATAATAGAGGCAGCTCGGGCGCGAAAGGGCAAGCCGATGGGCGTTCGTCTGGCTGAGGAGCTTACTGATGCCTATAACAAGCAGGGCGGAGCAATAACTACAAGGGAAAACGTTCACAAAATGGCGGAAGCCAACAAGGCATTTGCACATTTTGCATGGTAATAAGCGAATTTAAAACTGCCGCGTCTGTTTAAGAGAATAGACGTGGCAGTTTTTTTATACTTACATAGAATGAAAGATTATCAGGTGAAATTATAAATGGCTGTTGAATTGAAGAATTTGAGAAATATGGGCATTATAGCCCACATCGATGCGGGCAAAACCACCGTCAGCGAGAGAGTACTGTATTATACGGGCAAAACCTATAAGATGGGCGAGGTCCACGATGGGACGGCTGTTATGGATTATCTCGAAGAGGAGCAGAAAAGGGGAATAACCATAACAAGCGCTGCGACGAAGTGTTTTTGGAAAGATTTCGAAATTAATCTTATCGATACACCGGGCCATATAGATTTTACGGCCGAGGTCGAAAGGTGCCTGCGGGTGCTCGACGGCGTGATACTTGTCTTCGATGCAAGCGAGGGGGTCCAGGCGCAGAGCGAGACTGTATGGAGACAGGGAAGAAAATATAATCTGCCCTGCATGTGCTTTGTCAACAAAATGGATAAGATAGGTGCAGATTTCGAAATGACGGTCGAGAGCATGCGCCAGAAGCTTTCGGCAAATCCTGCAGCCGTCGAAATTCCGATCGGCGGGGGCGACAATTTCGAGGCCGTCATTGACTTAGTCAATATGAAGGCGATCTATTATAATTTTCAGGAGCTTGGCCTGACGTTCGAGGAAAAACCGATTCCTGCGGAGATGGAAAAGACAGCCCATCAATACCGGCACAAACTTCTTGAGCAGGCCGCTGAGTATGATGACCACCTGATGGACAATTTTGTTCACGACAAGCCTGTTGACCGGGAGACTTTGATACGCGCGATACGAAAGGGCACGATTGCCTGCAAGCTGCAGCCTGTGTGTGCAGGTTCGGCGCTCAAGTATATCGGGATACAGAGGCTTTTGGACGGGGTAGTGGATTTTTTGCCTTCGCCGCTGGACAGGCCGCCGATAACCGGTCATAAGCCCTCCGACAAAAACAAGGAGGTGACGATAAAATGCGACAAGAAAGCCCCGCTTGTTTCCCTTGTATTCAAAGTAACAGCGGACAGTCACGGGGACTTAAGCTTCCTTCGGATTTACCAGGGGACGCTGAAGGCAGGCACAAGA
>JBFZBH010000031.1:0-8684 GCA_041308525.1 Phycisphaerae bacterium
CGGGCAATACTTGCAGTCATTCGTGCAGACATTCGATAGCAGCGTCTTGAATAAAACGCTCCTGCCGCCGTTTGGAAGTGTAATCGGATAAATCCACCCGCCCGTATTGCTTCGCCTGCGGTGCTCATCCTTGAGGCTCCCGCAAGCGCACGCCAAATCATACTGCGCATCCATGCTGAGTATCTGTAGTTTCTTTAATGTATCCGGCTTATCTACAATTCCGACCATATCATAACCAGCTCCATCTGTTTCTGTCATTATAGATTCGCCGCTCCCATCCTGCAAGTGCCCCGGCGAAACATTTTCAATTTTTTACACAGCTTCTTGACAACCGCTTCACTTTTTAAGACTATATCCCCGAAAGAAGAAACTATTATGGCCTATAATATTACGCTTCGGGTCATTGTTAATCTGCCTGACGGCAAAATTGAACACTCTTTTACTTAAGGCGATAAAATGGAAATAGACCAGCAGTCAGCCCCGAAAAATTTTTTCAAAATTTTCACATTTTTTCTCCTTGCCCTCCTTCTTTCCATAATCGCCCTGCGGACCGCACAATCCGAGCTTCCAAGCCCCCAATCGCCCGACGAATTAATCAGCCTCAACACTGCACTCTACAGCCTCGTTATCTCCTCTATCCTTGTTCTTATCTTCGCCGTCTGGTTCATCTTGAGGCTCTTGAATAAAAATTTTCAATACAGGCCCGGCGGAATCGAAATCGGCCTGCTGCTTCTCATCATCGCATCTTTTGTCGCAGGCTCTGCTGCATCAGATAAACGCGCTGCAATCACAAATGCCGTCGTCCTCATCGCACCCATCCTGATGGCAATTGTGCTTATTCAAATCCTCGATACAGGCTGGAAAATAAAACTCACTCTCGCCGTTATCGCAGCCGCAGGTTTCCTGTGCGCATATCAGTCTTACGAGCAGTTTTCCGCCACCAACCAGATGACAATCCAGCAGTATAACCAGGACCCCAACTCGATGCTCCAGACTCTCGGCATCGAGCCGGGCACACTCCAGCACTGGCAGTTCGAACGCCACCTTCTTTCCAAAGACATCCGCGGTTTCTTCACCACCTCCAACTCCGCAGGTTCATTTCTCATCCTCGCCTTCTTTTGTGCCCTGACAATCCTCCTCGACAAAATAAAAAACCGCAAACTCACCTCAATCGACCCCTGGCACATCATCTTCCCCGCAATAGTCGCAGCCGCTGTCTTCGCAGGCCTTGTCCTCACACGCAGCAAAGGTGCAATTATTGCCTGGCTCCTCTCCGCTTTTGCTTTTGTTGTTTATATGCTCTGCAAAAATTTTCTTGCCTCACACAAAAAACTCATCCTGATAATTTTTATCCTGCTGATACCTGTCGCTGTCGTGTCAATCATTCTTTACGGACAGGCACATAATACCCTCCCCGGCGGAAAATCTTTGCTCCTTCGATGGCAGTACTGGCTCGCCTCTGTAAATGCCTATCTTGAAAAACCCCTCACCGGCATCGGGCCCGGCAATTTCTCTATCTTCTTTTTCCATCACAAGCTTCCCCAGGCCCACGAAACCATCAGCGACCCTCACAACTTTATTTTAAGCATCCTCACACAGTACGGCCCGCTCGGCCTTATCGCCTTCCTTGCAGTAATTTTCGTCCCGTTATTAAAAATTATCTTTTCGAAATCCGAACTAATTTCGACCGAAGATATCCAGTTTGCCCCTAAACATGAAAAGTCAGTCATAATATTCGCCTCCGCCGCCATCCTGCTGTTTATACGGCCAATCCTCTCGCCCATACCGCAATCCGCTCCGTCCAGCCAGTATTCCGCAGCTTTTTTAGTCCTTTTTATTATGCCCGCCGTCGCTTTCGTCATAGGCATGCTTCTTCTTACGAGCGGAAAATTATACAGCCCGCCTGCGAATCAAAATTTCACATACCCGCTGTTCTTCGCAGCCGCAGGCCTGCTCATCCACAACCTCATCGACTTTGCAATCTTCGAGCCGCCCGTCTTCACCGCCTTCTGCGCAATCCTCGCCTGCATCATCGCATCACATCTCAATCGAAACGCCAACCAGAAAATTTTACTGCCAAAACCCGCTGCAAAATTTTCTCTTGTCATCGTCTTTATTGCTGTCTCTGCAGCCTTCCTGTATTTGTGCCTGATACCGCCTCTCAAAAGCACATCAAAAATCATCAGGGCCAACAGTGAAATTTCTCTCGGCACTCTTGGTTCTGCACACACTCTTCTTTCCGAAGCCGCCGATGACGACAAGCTAAGCCCGTTTGCCCCTTCCTTCAACAGCCAGATTTATATGCAGAACTTTCTCTCTTCTCCCCAGCAGGAACTGTTGCTCGATGCCGAAAAATCCTTCCTCGAAGCCGTCCACCGAAATCTGCAAAATTACAAAAATTACGAAAGGCTCACCACTCTTTACTTAATGCTCTCCGGCAGCTCGCAGGAACCTCAAAAAACAATGTGGCTCAATAAGGCCCTCGAAAACGCCAATAAGGCCGTTGAACTGTATCCATCCTCAGACAGGCTCTGGTTTGCCCTCGCTCAGATTGCTGAATCGATGGGCAAAGTTGAACAGGCCCTCGATGCCTATAAAAAAGCTGTCGAAATCGAAGACCTTTTCCGTCAGCAGTTCAAACTTCTTTATCCCAGCTCCAAACCCGTCAGCCGCCTCGGCAGCGACAAATATAATCTCGCCAAACAAAAAATCCAGCAGCTCTCCAATCCCCTCCTCCAGCCATAAAAAATTATTCTCGACATACGCATTACGATATACGCGATACGAATTCCCATTCGGTCTTCACCCTTAACTCTTCGCCCTTCACCCTTCTCTTGTTTTTAAGTCACCGAGCGACTTTCCTTGAGCTTTTTTAATTTCTCGATTTCCTTGTCAGCCAATTTTTCCGGCTCGGGAACCTTATACAGCTTTTTAAGCTGCTCCAGTTCTTTCTTAAGCTCATCTGATGTTTTTGCATACTTTGGACTACCGAAAACATTTTTCATCTCATCAGGGTCCTTTTCGAGGTCATAAAGCTCATTCTCATCAACATCATAAAAATGTATCAATTTATACCTTTTTGTAACGACCCCTTCGTGCCGCAAAACACTGTGCCACCCCGGATACTCGTAATAATTGTAATAAAGACTCTTGCGCCAGCCTGAAGGCTTCTTTCCATCTAAAAGAGGAACGATACTCGCACCCTGCATTTCTTCCGCCGGCACAGCAGATGCAATATCAAGAAATGTCTGTGCAAAATCCAGATTCTGCACAAGCTCTCCGCAAACACTTCCTCTCCTTACCCTGCCCGGCCAGCGGACAATCAAAGGCATCCTCAGCGACGGCTCATACATAAACCGCTTATCGAACCAGCCGTGCTCACCGAGAAAAAAACCCTGGTCGGATGTGTAAATCACTATCGTATTTTCCGCCAAGCCTGTCTCATCGAGATATTTGAGAAGCCTCCCCACCCCGTCATCTATAGATTCAACGCAGCCGAGATAATCTCTTATAAACCTCTGGTACTTCCATCTGACAAGCTCTTTACCGGATAATTTCGCTTTCTCGAATTCCCTGTTCTGCTCTTCATAAGCCTCCAGCCATTTTTTCTTTTGCTCTTCATTCATCCGCCGGCTGCCTCTTTCCAAATCGATTTTTAAGTCCTCGCTATTTAAGTCCCTCGCTATCAGCATCGCCTGTGAAATCGCCGCTGTCCCGCGCCCTTTGTAATCATCGAACAGACTCTCCGGCTCAGGAATATTCACTTCTCTGAACCTCTCAGGATATTTTATGTCCGGCTGCCACGGCCTGTGCGGCGCCTTCGGCTGAACTCTAAGTATAAACGGCCTGTCTTTGCTTCGCCCGTTTCGCAGCCATTCGATTGCCAAATCGAAAATTATGTCCGTATGATAACCCTCGTATCTTGTTTTTTTGCCGTCCTCGATAAAATCTGGGTTGTAATAATTTCCCTGGTCAAGATTGGCGACGTATCTATCGTAACCTTCCGGTGTCCCGATGTGCCATTTACCGAAAACGGCTGTCTCATAGCCCGCCTTCTGCAGCAGCTTCGGAAATCTTTCTACTCCGCTCTTAATCTTCTGGTCATTCTTTAAAACACCATTGATATGCGAATGAACCCCCGTCTCAATAACCGCCCTCGAAGGACAGCAAATCGAATTACTTGCATAACACTTCGTAAACATCATCCCTTCCCTCGCAATCCTGTCGATGTTCGGCGTCTTTGCAAATTTGCCCAGCCAGGATTTATACGTCCCCACCGCCGCTGTCGAGTGGTCGTCCGACATAATAAGCAAAATATTCGGCCTCTCTTTTCTCGATGATGATTCTCTAAGGAAAGCTGCCCCCCTCAAAATCTGCGGTACAATCAATACCCCCGCCCCCGCTGCTGCCTTTTTGATAAATTTGCGCCTGTCCATCTTATACTCCTAACTGCTCCAGATAAACCATACGAAAAGATACGCCGCTGTTACCGCCGCCAGTGTAAACGGCAGGCCTATCTTCATAAACTCTCCGAAGCGGACATTGTGTCCCGATTTTTTCAACAAACCGCACGCAACGATATTTGCCGACGCCCCGATTGGTGTAACATTGCCCCCAAGGCTCGCCCCTATCAAAAGCCCGAAATAAAACAAGGATGGATTCACATTCAAATTCACCGCCATCTGCCCCGCTACCGGCAGCATCGCCGCCAGAAATGGAACATTATCTATAAACGCAGATAGAAATACCGCCACGAACACAAGAAGAGTGTAACCCATAAATATATTTGACCCCACCAGCCCCGAAAGAAAATCCGCACTCGTCTTTACCCACCCGGTATTTGTCAGGCTTCCCACGAGAATAAAAACGCCCATAAGGAAAAATGCAGTGTCCCAGTCCAGGGATTTTAGTCCCTCTGCAATCGGCTTGCCTGCCTTGAAAAGTGCCTTGAATAAAATACAAATCACCGCTGCTATAACACACATCACCCCCGCCATATAGTTGAATCCCGTATCGTAAAACGACGACACCGCAAGCGCAACAATCAATACCACAAGTATTATTGTCGGAATCCAGGTGCTTACCTTCTCAATCCGCACAAGCTGTCTTTTTTCTTTTTGCTTGCTGAATAAAAAATATAAAACCACAAATGATGCAATCGCCCCAACCTGAACAGCAAAGAAAATACCCGGTCTGCCCTTATAAACAAAGAAGTCCAGAAAATTCATTTTCGTATGACCGGCCAAAAGCATGCTCGGCGGATCGCCTATCAGTGTCGCCGTCCCCTGAAGATTGCTCGATATCGCAATCGCTATCATCATCTTCACAGGGCTAATCTGCAGCTTCCGTGCAAGGGCAAAAGCAATCGGTGCAACTATCAGAACCGTCGCAACATTTTCCACAAACGCCGAGATAAAGCCCGTCATCATGCAAATCAAAAGTATCGCCCACGCCGTATTTCTCGCCCTGTCAACTATGACCTCTGCTAAATACGCCGGCACCCGGCTTTCCATAAACAGGTCCGCCACCACCAGCGTCCCCACGAATATCCCCATCACGTTCCAGTGTATTGCCTTGAATGCATCTACGATAGACAATACCCCAAGCAAAACCAAAAGAATAGCCCCGCTCACCGCCGTATAAGTCCTTCTTTTTGGAAGTATTACAAACAGTGCATAAGCACACACGAAAATAATCCCTGCGGTTATTTTTGCATTCATAGCTTTCCTAAATATCAGCCAGCCAAAAAATGGTCAAGCAAAACCTGAAAAATATATTATATTCCTCAACACGTATCAAATCGCCTCCTGTTTGAGAACTCTGCTGAAAAAACAAAAAACCTGAAATGTATTTATATGAAATGAAAAAAACAGCAGAAATTTTTCCGTCTAAAAAATTCCGGCACTTGTAAGAACGTCTTTCCAGGGCCTTAACTCTTCCAGATTAACCACACGAAAAGATACGCTGCCGTAACTGCTGCCAGTGTAAACGGCAGGCCAATCTTCATAAACTCTCCGAAGCGGACATTGTGTCCTTCCTTCTTCAAAAGACCACAAGCAACGATATTCGCCGAAGCGCCTATCGGTGTAATATTACCGCCGAGGCTCGCCCCTATCAAAAGCCCGAAGTAAAACAGCGATGGATTGATTCCCATGTTCACCGCCATCGTCCCCGCCACCGGCAGCATTGCAGCCAGAAACGGAACGTTATCTATAAATGCAGACAAAAATACGGAAATCCAGACAATAAGAGTGTAGCCTAAAAATATATTTCCCCCGACCAGCCCTGAAAGAAAATTCGCAATCGTATCTATCCAGCCGGTGTATGTCAGACTTCCCACAAGAATGAAAACGCCCATAAGGAAAAATGTCGTGTCCCAGTCTAATGACTTTAATCCCTCGATGATAGGCTTGCCTCTCCCGAAAAGGCCCTTCCACATTATGCAAACAGCTGCTGCTATTATGCAAAGAATCCCCGCCATATAAGAAAATCCCGTATCAAAAAATGATGACGCTGCAAGGGCAAAAATCAAAACCACAAGTATAATCGTCGGCACCCAGGAGCTGACCTTCTCAATCCGCACAAGCTGCTTTTTCTCCCTGTGCCCCTTAAACAGAAAATATAAAACCACAAATGATACTATCGCACCGACCTGCACAGCAAAGAAAATGCTTGGCTTTCCCTCGTAAAAGAAAAAGTCCATAAAATTCATTTTCGCATATCCGCCCAATAGCATGCTCGGCGGGTCCCCTATCAGTGTCGCCGTCCCCTGGAGATTGCTCGATATCGCTATCGCTATCATCATATTCACCGGGCTTATCTGAAGCTTCCTGGCGAGCGCAAATGCAATCGGCGCAACTATCAGAACCGTCGCCACATTTTCCACAAACGCCGAGATAAAGCCCGTCATCATGCAAATCAAAAGTATCGCCCAAGCCGTATTTCTCGCCCTGTCTACGATTATCTCCGCCAGATACGCCGGCACCCGGCTTTCCATAAAAAGGTCCGCCACCACTAATGTCCCCACGAATATCCCCATCACGTTCCAGTTAATTGCCTTGAATGCATCAACAATAGCCAATACCCCCAGAACAACCAAAAGAATAGCCCCGCCCACCGCAGTAATTGTCCTTCTTTTCGGAAGTATTACAAACAGTGCATAAGCACATACGAAAATGACTGCTGCCGTTATTTTAGGATTCATAACGCCCCTTAATATCAATTGGACAGAAATTTTTCAAGCAAAACCCGAATAAATCTTCAAAATTTCCACACTTACAAGCATTAGCGAACCAATATTTAAGAATTTCCCTTATATAACAAACTAAAACTTCTACGTAATATTATTAAAGGAAAGAAAGAGCGGCAGAGGTTTTGCCGCATTAAGGTGTTTTTGATTTGAAAGGATACTGCAATGAAGAGCTTCCTGATTATTATGATAGTTGCATTAAGTTTATCTTTGCTTTTCCTGACGGGCTGTCAATCCGCTGAGAAAAGTTCAAAAGGCGAAATGCCCACACAGACCATCACCAGTTGGGAAATGACTCCAGCAGGCGTTTATGTGCCGGTTTATACTACATCGCCTTAAAAATATTCTTTAAAACATTGATTTGCTGACTTGAAGAAAAGATAAGCTCTTTCGACAAGTTTTATTCAGCCAGTGTGCTGTCAAAAATTGAATAGGGTTCGAAGACTGAAAGGCTGCAGCCGTTCGATAAATTGATGTAAATCATCAAGCCGATGTCTTCACCCTTTTTTAAGGTAAGACCGATTTTTTGCTTTTTTGGCACAGCGAATTCGAATAATTGCTGGCTGTCTGCTATCGCCGAGGAAAATTTAAGCTGTTCTTTTCCAAAATAGTTTCGCTCATCATCGAAAAAAGGCCAACGGTCCTCTCCGCAAATGTGAATAATTGAATCTAAAAGCAGAGGACCGTTGCTTTTTTCACTCCTTATCGTGATTTTCAAATTATCATTGCCGCAATAAAATCCATCGGCATCCAAATCCAATACTATATCAATAGTCTCGAAATCCCCCTTGATTTTACCAGCGTAAAAAAGCCCCTCTGGTCCTGCTGCATCATTAGTATCACTCCACCTCGAAAAAACCTCAAGCTCTATGCCCTCGGCTGCAAATTTTATCTGCGGATTCTCTTTCCACTCATCCATTGAGCCGTCTATTTTGACCTTCCCCTTCTTTATCTGTGTCGAATAAGGATAAATCGGGTATTTGTCTTTTCCATCTTCGATGCCGTCTCCGTCACTGTCCTTTCCATTCAGTTTAGGCCTGATATAATTTACCTCGACCCTGCTTCGCACCGGCAGGTTCAGCGCCTTCACCCAAGTGCTCGAAAGCACCTCATCTAAATCTGAAAGGCCGTCCCCGTCACTGTCCTTCTTTGCCGCATCAGAACCGAGCCTTTTTTCATCCAGCGGCAACTGCGGCGAATCATCCGGAACCCCATCCTCATCTGCATCTATCGCATTCTGTGCAAAACCATATATTGCACGCAAATAAGAATCTGTCTTGTGATGACGCAATTGCCACGCTATTCCGTCCCAGTGCTCGCCATGGTCAGCCGCGGTCTGTTTGTCCCAACCCGTATGGACCGGCGCAAAATGGCAAAACCACATCCGCTCATCTTCCCTCTCCAGACCGCTCAAATCGTAATTGCTCTCCACCTG
>JBFZBH010000032.1:0-8644 GCA_041308525.1 Phycisphaerae bacterium
TCCGATCTGCCAGTTATTAGAGTAATAATACTGAGTTGTAGTGGTATTGCCGCTGGCCGTTGCATCGTAATAATTGATGCGTCTAATCCTTCTGCCGAGGGCATCATAGTCATATTCAGCTATATCTGTTTCGCCGCTAAGTATTTTCACGATTCTATTCTCATAATCATATTCATAATCATAGCTATCTTTATCTGTCGAAAGGTTCCCAGCATCATCATAAGTAAGGTTATTTCCGCCTACACTTGTATAACGGTTCGTCGTATTATTTATAACATAATCTATATTACTTCCGCTTCTCGGGTTGACAAGGTCCCTGCTGCCATTTTTATTATAAATGGTTTGCTGTTATTGTCAATTCAAAATCTTTTTTTAAGCCAGCCGCCATTATGGTAATGAAATGCATAAAAACCAGATATCGGACGGTATAAATATTTTACTTCCAACGGCATCTAAACAGCCGCTTGCCCCGTAAAAGATGCCATTTTTATTTAGTTTTTGCCGCGTTTATTTAGTTTTCACGTCGTTTATTTAGTTTCCGTCACGTTTATTTAGTTTACGAGGCATATGATTTTCCAGTTACCGGACTTTTTATTTAAAAATAGCTTTTTTAATACTAAAAAACGGGATTAAATCCCCCTGTTGTCATAAAAAAAGGAAACCAGCCGAAGCTGGTTTCCTTTTGTGTTTCAGACATTCATTATTCAATTATTTTTGTCCGGCTGCAGGTTTATTCGCATCCGGTTTTGCTGTCGAAGGCTGCGCGGTCGCTGGCTTGGGCTGCTTTAAGAGGTCAACCGCTGGCTTTCTTATCGTCGAAGTCGCCGGCTGATATGCCCGAATCGTCGAACCCGGAGGATAAACAATCTTCGCATCGTCCTTAATCTTTTTAAGAAATTCCGGAACAAGCGTCTGCATCTTCCTTGTTTTCAGGTAATCCATAATATTGACTTTGGCCTTATCGAAACCCGTCACATTTGCTTCATTTCGGTCGGTGACCATTATGATATGATATCCGAACTGGGTCTCGACAACATTTTCGCTTATCTGGCCTTTCTGCATTTTAAATGCCGCATCAGAAAATTCCTGGACCATCGCATTTCTCTCGAAGAAGCCCAAATCACCGCCCCTCTCCTTTGAAGGGCAATCAGAATTTGCCTTGGCAAGCTCGGCGAAGTCGGCGCCATCTTTTACTTTCTTCAAAAGACCTTCTGCCTTCACCTTTGCAGCCGCCCGCATCTCGGGGGTAACATTCGGGTCATCTTTTTCTGCCTTCACCAGAATATGGCTTGCCCGTACTCTTTCCGGCTTATTGAAATATCTGGAATTCTCGTCATAGAATTTCTTGGCATCTTCCTCGGAAACCTTTGTTTCCTCCGGGAATTTTACCTCCATTAGTTTCTGCATCTTCAATCTGCCGTCCCTCATCATTTGCTTCCACTGTTCGTATGTGCCTCCCTGTGTCTCTATCATTTTTTTGAAGTCTTCCTCGGGCATCGGCGGGTCCTGTGCTGAAAGCATCTTGGCAACATAATCATTCACATCCTGGTCAGTTACTGTAATGTTGTTGGCCTTATACTGCTGGTCTATCAAAAGCTCCGAAATAAGATTATCGAGCACCTGGCTTTTATACTGGTCAACGAGCGTTTCAGATGTCGGCTGGTTCATCTCCTGGCGGGCATCGAGCATCGGCTTGATGATTTCATCCAGCTCGTCTTGTGTTATATTAACACCGTTCACGTTTACAAGAACGCCCGGCTTATTAATATCAACAGGAAGCTCGGGAATGTTCGCTTCTTTTACATCGGCCTTTACCGCAACAGGCTGCGGCTGTGTAACAGGCTCCTGTTTTACCTCGACCTTTACCGGCTCAGTTTTTACTTCAGTTGCTGCCGGCTTCACTTCTGCTGGTGTTGCTTCCTTCGGCGCCTCTTTTTGCTCTGCCGCTGGCTCGGCCTGTGCCACTGCCTTCGGCTCTTCAGATTCTTCCTTTGGCTGGCAGCCCATAGAAAATACAACTGCAAGGACTGCTAAGCTTGCCAAAACTGCAAAATACTTCTTCATTTTTTTCCCTTTCATTGTTAAGATTCCGCTTCTTCGTTCATCCGAAACGATAATCTTTGAAATGTTGTAATTATTCCATAAACATAATTTTTAGATTGTCTCATATTTTCTCTCTACAGTCAATAACATATTTTGGTTCTGCCGGCATTAATCCCCCCTCTTGTCCGGCAAATAGAAAACCCCTTTTTGAGGTAAAAATAAGTATTGAAATTGCAGCCGCTTTTATTATCCTCAGAAATCGAAATAAGTATGTACCCAGAAGCGTAAAAGCCCCTTTTTTCTTAAAAAACGGGCTTTATCCGTTATAAAACGCAGTTTTTTTCTCTTCAGGAGCCGTTAAAATATGAATTTTCCTGAACATATAACCATCGATAAGCATACTATTAAAATCGTGCCCCGCTACTCTGAGACCGACCAGGGCAGGGTTGTTCACCATAGCGTTTATCCGGTTTATTTCGAGATGGGCCGAACAGAGCTTCTTCGCGTCAACAAGGTTGCCTATAAAGACCTCGAAGAAGCAGGTGTTTTTTTTGTCGTGGCAGAACTGAAAATTAGATACCGAAAACCAGCTCGTTATGATGAGCATTTGCTGCTCGAAACTCGCTGCATTGATGTAAAAGAAACTAGAATCGAGCATGGCTACAAGCTTACCCGCGAAAGCGATAACGCCGTTATTGCCGAAGGAACTTCTGTCCTCGCCTGTGTCGGGCCGGATGGAAAGCTTCGGCGGATACCGGATTTTATGTTTTACGAGGACAAAAAACAAACAGTTTGAATTGACTTAATCAGCCTTAAATATTACAATACTGGTTTAATATTTAGCGCTTCTTGATAATGTTAATTACCCTGTTTTTTCTCGATAAGCGCTCTTTTTGCTCATAGGGACTTCAAATGACTTTCGATAAAAAAGAAGAATGTGGTCTTTTCGGAATTTTCGGCGATTCGGACGCCGTCCAGAAAACCTTTTTCGGCTTGTACAGCCTTCAGCATCGCGGCCAGGAATCTGCCGGCATCGCTTCAAGCAACGGCCAATATATCAAGTGCATCACCGGGATGGGAACGGTCGGCAGGGTCTTCCGCACCGGCTCGAATCTGCTGGAACAATTGACAAACCCGACCGCAATCGGCCACGTCCGCTATTCGACCTGCGGCTCATCAATTCCCATTAACAGCCAGCCGTTTATGGCCGAATATTCTCAGGGACAGGTCGCCATCGCCCATAACGGAAATCTAATCAACGCCTCACTGCTCAGAGATGAATACGAAGCACACGGCAGCATTTTCAAATCGACCTCCGATACCGAAATCATCGCCCACCTGATGGCAAAGCCGACGCACGTCGCCAAGCCCGACCCCCTCGGCCATGTCCTCAACCACCTTCAGGGTTCATACAGTCTTTTATTTCTTTTTCCCGACCGCATCGAAGCCGCACGCGACCCCTATGGAGTCCGCCCCTTATGCATCGGCCGCACGCCCCAGGGTGCTTATGTCGTCGCCAGCGAAAGCTGCGCCCTCGATACAATCGGCGCAGTATTCATTCGAGAAGTCGAGCCGGGCGAAATCGTTACGATTAATCAAAGCGGCATCAAAAGCAGGTTCTTCGTCCCTCAGGGTACCATCACGCCTGCACACTGCATCTTCGAGCACATATATTTCGCCAAGCAGAGCAGCCGCATTTTCGGCGAGAACGTCCACGAATTCAGAAAAAAACTCGGCAGGCGACTCGCAATCGAACACCCCGTCAATGCCGATGTCGTCATCCCCATCCCGGATTCCGGGACATCCGCCGCCATCGGCTATTCCCAGCAAAGCGGCATACCCTTCGATATGGGATTTGTAAGAAGTCACTATGTCGGCAGAACCTTTATCTCCCCGGACCAGAAACTTCGCGAGCTGCAGGTAAAACTCAAACTCGCAGTCATCAAAGACGTTGTCAGAGATAAAAGGGTCGTTGTCGTCGATGATTCCATCGTCCGCGGCACAACCACGAAAGGCAAAATCGATGCAATCCGCCAGGCAGGCGCGAAAGAAATACATATGCGTGCAAGCTGCCCGCCCATAAAATTCCCGTGCTTCTACGGCGTCGATTTTCCGACAAAGGAGGAATTGATTGCCAATAACCGCAGCCTCGAAGAAATCAGAAACTTCGTCGGTGTTGACAGCCTCGGCTATTTGTCCGTCGAAGGCCTCCTCTCCTGCGCATCCAAACCCGCTGATAATTACTGCACCGCCTGCTGGACAGGTAAATACAGGATTCCGGTCGATGTCGCCGTCAATAAATACTCTATCGAAAAACATCAAATGAATATGTTCGATAACTGGGGGCAGATAGGGCAATAGAATGGGCAAATTCATAACCTACGAACAATCGGGCGTAAGTATCATCGCCGGCGACGAAATGGTCGATAGAATCCAGGCAAGCCTCGCAAGCACCTACAGCCCCCGCGTCATAGACCTCCCCGGCGGTTTTGCCGGAATGTTCCGCCTCGATTACGACGAAAAACTCTTCAAGAAAAATTACAAAAATCCAGTCCTTGTCGCCTGCACCGACGGCGTCGGCAGCAAAGTCCAGCTCGCTGCAGCAATAAAAAGATACAACACCGTCGGCATCGATCTTGTTGCAATGAGCGTCAATGATATGCTCGTCCTCGGCGCCGAGCCGCTTATTTTTCTCGACTACATCGCCGTCCACAAGCTCGACCCGAAAGTCACAGCCGATATGGTCGAAGGCGTCGCTGCCGGCTGCCGGCTCGCTGATTGCGCGCTTCTCGGCGGCGAAACAGCCGAAATGCCCGATACTTATCGTGAGGGCGATTTCGATATGGCAGGCTTTGCCGTCGGCGTCGTGGAACGCAACAAGGCCCTGACCGGAAAAGAGGTCCGCAGGGGTGACGTTATTCTCGGCCTTGCCTCCAGCGGTCTTCACAGCAACGGCTACGCACTCGCCAGAAATATCTGCTTCAAAAAAAATAACCTTAAAATGACCGACAAAATCGACGAGCTCGATGGCGCCGTCCTCGGCGATGTCCTTTTGGCGCCGACCCGAATTTATGTCCGCCCGATTATAAGGCTGCTCAGCCATTATAAAGTCAAAAAGATTGTGCACTCTATGGCTCATATTACCGGTGCAGGGCTGCCCGGAAATGTCTGCCGCGTCATCCCGAAAAACTGCGATGCGGTAATAAAGAAAGACTCCTGGCCTTTCCCGAAAATCTTTACCTTCCTGCAGGAAAAGGGACCCGTCGAGGTAAAAGAGATGTTCGATGTCTTCAATATGGGCATAGGGTACGTCCTGGTTGTCGCAGAGGACTTCGCAGATTCGATAGCAAAACAGCTCACTGCCTTCGGCGAAACAGTTTACAGGATTGGCCGAATCACAAGCGGCACCGGCCAGGTTATCATTAAATAAATTTTCAAAACGGCTTTTATGAAAATTTTCGTTTGCGGAAAATACCAAAAATTGATAGAGGATTATTATGAAAATAATGAAAAATATTTTTCTAATTACTGTGATGGGTGTTCTCATTATGTGTGCAATTACCTGTTCCTCCGAAAAGAGTAAAAAAGTCAGCAATGGTTTTAAAATCGGTATCTGCGACTGGACAATAGGCCTTGCAGCCGACCCCAATTCTCTCGCTATGGCTGCAAAGCTCGGCCTCGATGGCGTGCAGGTCGATGCCGGCAGAAAAGGCGACGACCTTCTGCTCAGCGACCCGAACATCCAGAAAAAATTTCTCGCTATGTCCAAAAAACACAATGTCGAAATCGCATCGCTTGCCATAGTAATGCTCAACGACATCCCCTACAAAAGCGACCCGCTCGCCGATAAATGGGTCAATCAGGCAATCGACATCTGCCGGCAAATGAACGTAAAAGTTCTTCTCGTTCCCTTCTTCGGCAACGGCGACCTTCGCAAAGACCCGAATGGAACAAATGTCGTCGTCGAAAGACTCAAGGCCGCTGCCCCGAAGGCCGAAAAGGCCGGCGTAATTCTCGGCATCGAATCGACTCTCAGCGCCAAAGAGCACCTCGATATAATAAAACGCGTCGGCTCCCCCGCCGTCAAAGTCTATTACGACCCCTTCAACAGCCTTTCGAACGGCTACGATATCTATCAGGAAATCGCCCTGCTCGGCAAAGACAACCTCTGCGAATTTCACGCCAAAGACGACAAGGATTTGTTCGGCAAAGGCACAATGGATTTTCCGAAAATCCGCAAGTCTATGGACGATATCGGCTGGCACGGCTGGATTCAAATCGAAGGCTGGCAGATTCCCCTCGGTATGGAAGAAAGCTACCGCTACGACGGCCAGTATCTAAAAAAAATCTTCCCTCCCGAACTTTAAGGAATAGCCGCTCTTGAAAGCGAGCACAAAAACAAAAATTGCAAAGGCAGGCCAACTCGCAGCAGCTGCAATTATTTATATTGTATTCGCTGTCTATCTTTACTACCCCTACTTGGGAAATTACAGGCCGCTGCACAGCTCAATCTTCATTTTAATTTTTGCATCAGCAGCCGGCGCCTTCGGATGCCTTCTTCTGAGCCGCCGCTGGGTCGGCTCGCTCGCAGGCTCATTTTTAGCAGGCTCCATTTTCGGCTTCAGCCCCTTTATGACAAGCCTCGCCAATTTCCATCCTGTTGTTTCCATCCTCGCAGCCGTAATCCCTTTTTCTTTCCTGCCCGCAAGCCACATACAAAAAAGAAAATGGCGGGCCCTTTTAATTCCATTAAGTGCCCTGCCGTTTCTCGCTATCGTTATTTTTTTTCAGCTCACCTCCTGGCAGCATTTCTACCCGATTCCTCTGGATGTAAAATTGACCGCCCCTGACCTTCTAAGCATCCCCTGGCCTCTCGCAGCAGCCCAAAGGAATCTTAACACAATCGGTTTTTATCATATCGCACCAGCCGTAATAATTATGGGCTTTCTACTTCTGATACAAGCACGCCGCTTCGGTACATTTTCGCTCATAGCTATAGGCATCGCCCTTTCTTTCTGCCAGCCGTTTCTAAATATAAGTCCAATTATCTGGTTTGCGATACCTGCTGTTTGTCTGTCTGTCCTCGCAGGCATAGGCTTCGAAGCACTTGCTCTCGCAGGTGCAGCAGATAAAAAATGGCTCCTTTTAATCATCTTTTTCTTTCTTATTTTATCCGGCATTTCTATTCTTGCTGGACAGGGACGCATCCAGCTCCCCGCTTGTTTACAGCCGATTGATACCGCCCTCTTTCATTACATTGTCAGGATTTATCTACTCGGTGCAGCCGTCTCGATACTTGTTTTTGCCATAGTCCGTTCACGTATGCGTTTCGTCCTCGTCCGCAGAATCCTCCTTTTCGCCTCAATCGCCGTCGACATCTTCTTCGGCGCCCAGTTCATCCTCTCCAACATCCTCTAACCTGGGCCGATATCAAATCGAATTAGCTCAAATGGCCTGGCACCTATTTCCATGCTGAGCCCAGCGGAGAATGCGTCTTAGACGTTATTAATTCTTTTTTGAGGACTTTTTTAAATAAATCAATGAGTTCCTGAATGTTTCGGCTTTTAGCGACGTCCAGAGGAGTTTGACCAAAATTATCTTTTATATTTGGGTCGGCACCATTTTGGAGAAGTGACTCAATTATCTGTTTGCATTCAATCGGATGATGATAAGATCCATAAACTGCAATATGCAAGCAAGTTCCTACGCCTTCACCGGCCCCGGTTTTAACTTTAATATTAACATCACTTCCGTTTCGGGCAAGTAAATCGACCATCTTAGGCTCCTGGCCGAAGACTGCATAGCATAACGGAGGAATCCCATCATTATCTTTTTTGTTAACATCCGCACCTTTCTCAATCAGAAGCTTGGCAATATTGGCATCGCGAGTGTAATGCAAAGATGTGCATCCAATATCATCCTCAGCATTCACGTCACAGCCGTTCTCGATTAAAACCTTTGCAACTTCCTGATTATTTTCTTCGGCTGCATAAAGCAAAGGTGTCTTAGGATAATTATCCTTCATGTCAATCTTCGCTCCATTATCAATCAGAAGCTTAGCAATCTTAGGGCGGTTTTTCTGAGCCGCCAAATGCAACGGCGACTGACCCGTTGAATCACGCATATTTACATCTGCACCTTTGGCAATCAGTAATTTTGCAATATCATAAGAATCATACATCACTGCATAATAAAGGGGGGTCTGCCTGTGAAAGTCTTTCTGGTTAATTATATCCTTGTCAGTAATTAACTTGTTTACCTTATTAACATCACTGTGGGCAATCGCTGAAAATATTGTATCCACAGTCCCGCTTTTCAACAAAAATTCAACTATGTCTTTGTACCCAAAAGCAGACGCAAGGTCCGATGCTGTCATCCCTTTACTATCTTTAAGATTCACATCCGCTCCATTTTTTACCAGAAATTTTACTACTTCAAATCGCCCCCTAAGACTTGCATAATGAAGAACAGAACGCTCGCCTGCAGGAACATTTTTTATATCAAATCCGTGTTCAATTAATAGTGTAATTATTTCAACATTACCGGATTCTATAGCGGATTCAACGGTTGATTTGTCAAATTTAGCTCCTTTTTCAAGTAA
>JBFZBH010000033.1:0-8403 GCA_041308525.1 Phycisphaerae bacterium
GCTGTCCTCTATCACTGCCTCGGTCAGGATATGAAAGGCCAAAATATCGTCGATTCGATGACCCCTCAGCAGATTGCAGACCTGGCGGCCTCATTTCAGGCAACAGTAGTCGATATTCTTGTCAAAAAAACTAAATTGGCCTCTGAAAAATTTCAGGCAAAGACCGTTTTGCTCGGCGGCGGTGTGGCTGCAAATAGCGCCTTGCGTGAGGCGCTGCAGAATCTCTGCACTACAATGAAGCCGCCCCGCAAACTGTTGGTCGCTTCAAAACAATATTGCACTGACAATGCTGTTATGGTAGCCTCTCTTGCGTATTATAAATATAAAGCAGGACTTTTCGCTGATTTGACCTTGGAGCCTCAGGCCCACAGCGAATGATTGCGATAATTTAATCTCAACATTACTTACACCGAATTGTATGGAAATTGAACAGTTAAAAAAGCTGTTGTTACAGATTAAGACCGGCAAGGTTACCATTGATAAGGCAATCGAAAAATTGCGTCACCTGCCGTTCGAAGATTTGGGCTTCGCAAGAATTGACCATCACCGTCAAATACGCCAGGGCTTCCCGGAAGTTATCTATTGCCCCGGCAAAAGCACAGAGCACATTGTTAAAATCTTCCAGACGCTTGCCAAAAAAGGAAATAATGTCCTCGCAACACGTGCAGGTATAGACGTCTTCAAAGCTGTTTCAAAGAAGCTGCCAAAGGCGCGTTTTGAAAAAGATGCCGCTGCTATTGTCCTCGAGCAGAAAAAATTAAAATTCTCGAAGAGCACTATTCCGATAATCACTGCTGGTACTGCTGATTTGCCCGTCGCTAATGAAGCAAAAATTACCGCACAGATTATGGGCCAGCGTGCCGAAATTATTTCCGATGTCGGCGTTGCGGGCCTGCATAGATTGCTAAGTCACCTCCCTCAGATTCAAAACGCAAATGTTATCATTGTTGTCGCAGGTATGGAAGGTGCACTTGCAAGTGTCGTCGGCGGTCTTGTCAATTGTCCTGTCATAGCTGTCCCGACCAGCATCGGATATGGGGCAAGCTTTAACGGCATTGCCGCCCTACTTACCATGCTCAACAGCTGCGCCTCGAATGTCACTGTCGTCAATATCGACAACGGTTTTTCCGCCGCCGTCACCGCCACATTAATAAACAAAAAAATCGACCAAGCGAATGGATAACCAAAATGCAAATAATAGAAAAGATTCCGAAACTAAAACCGAGAAATGCTGATGCACACAAGGGAGACTTCGGAAAGGTTTGCATCATTGCAGGCTCTGTCGGTTTCAGCGGCGCTGCTGCCCTCGCAGGACGAGCTGCACTAAGAAGCGGCGCAGGACTTGTTCGAGTCGCTGTCCCAAAAAGTGTCCTGCCTATAGTTGCCTCCATTGAGCCATCATATACAACAATTCCGCTTGCAGAAGATGCCTCCGGCAAAATTTCAAAAAAGGCAATTGATTCGATTTTGAATATTATTAGCGATAACGACATACTGGCATTCGGCCCCGGCGTCGGGGAAAGCCGAGACCTGCAGTCAATCCTGCAAACTCTTCTGGCAGAAGCCGACAAACCCCTTGTCATTGATGCCGACGGCCTAAATAACCTTGGCAAAATGAAAAACTGGCAGGAAAATTTAAAGGCCAAAGTAATCCTAACGCCTCATCCCGGTGAAATGAAAAGAGTGTGGCCTTCTGTCTTCAGAGAATCCCTGCCGCAGGACAGGCCCAGCCAAGCCGCTCAGCTTGCAAAAAAAACAAATTCAATTGTCGTTCTCAAAGGTGCGGGAACAATTATCACCGACGGCAACTTGCTTTATACGAACAAGACAGGCAATCCCGGAATGGCAACGGCTGGGGCAGGCGATGTTCTTACTGGATGCATAACCGCCCTTCTCGGCCAGGGGCTAAATTGTTTCGACGCATCCGTGCTCGGCGTTTACATCCACGGCCTTGCCGGCGATATTGCTGCAAAAAAATATGGCCGGATAAGTATGATTGCTACGGATATTATCGATTGCCTCGGCGATGCATTCATCCAGCACCAGCCATAATGTTCCAAAACCGTATTTTTTCAATTCCAAATTTTTACACTTGCCGATGTGGGGTTTTACTTGTCAAACCGCCTGAAATCCTGTACACTATCCCCCAAAACCGGAAAATTTACTTTTTTCGGCGGTGTAGCTCAGCTGGTTAGAGCATGGGATTCATAAGCCCAGGGTCGTCGGTTCGATTCCGACCGCCGCCAGTTTTATTTTTGATTTTTTATTTTTGAACTTTGATTTTCTTACGCCCCCATCGTCTAGTGGCCCAGGACGCCGGGTTCTCAACCCGGCAACAGGGGTTCGACTCCCCTTGGGGGTATTTTTCAGAGCTGATGGCTCTGAAAAATAGAACAGGTGAACGGTAGAACAGGAGAGCAGTGGAGAAAAAAACGGCTGACAATAAATGAAAATCATTATTTTCTATTTAATAAGTTCACCTGTGGTCAAATATTCAACTGCTCTACTTGTCAAAAAAAGGATTTGAGAATGTCCTTCAAATTTAATCATATTTTTTTAATCGTAGTCTTTATCATCTCTTCAGCTATCACCGGATGTTATAAAGCAATTGACCCATCTGAAACACCAAAAATCGTCTCTCAGGAACAGTCATTATTTACCGGCCTCCCAGATGAAATACTGAACAATCCCGACTTCAGTACCTTCATCAGCGATAAAAATGGTTCAATAGATAATAAACTCCTTCCATTCAGCAAAGGAAATTCTTTTCCGTTAAACCTTAACCCTATGAGAGAAGAAGGTAAGGAGATTTCAGGCCTAGATAATTACGGAAATCCCGTTTTTTTTAGTGTTGACACTGAGTATGGAATAAAAGTTGTGGCTTATTCTATTGATAAACGATATGCCAGTGAAGTCGTAAGTAGTGAGCCCGACACTTTAGCGTACTTATGGGATATAAAAGAGAAAAAACTTTATCAAATTTGCGCATGCGGTACAGTTTGTAAGTTAATGGGTATTGCGTGGCTTGATAATAATCGATTTATTATATGGGGCATAATGGCAAATCCAAAAGAAGATTTGTACTGGGAAAAAGGCAGTGTGAAATTTGTCAGCCTTTACAATTTAAATAATTTAACTATTGTAAATTATACAAGCCAACTGATACCATTCGAAGTTTTGCCTTACGGAGAAGAAAATAAGTAATTCGCCATAACGAATCGAAAATCTAAATTCATTTTTTTAAAAGTAAAAAAATACCTTAACAAACCTTGAAATTTGTGGATGAATGTTATAAGAAAGTTGCCCATTTATGGCACAAATTTCGTTCATTATGCGAAAAAACGCTTATTTTTACATATTTTGCAATCGATTTGACATTTCTTAATCCATTGTAAATAAAAGGCTTATGTAAAAATTAATAAAATAATGAAAATTTTGGGCTAATTCAAAATTGAACTTTGAAATAGCCCGATATATAATATATCGCTATGATAAAAAGAGATTTGCAAAACCAGGTCATTAAAGCTGCCGGCCAGTTTCCAGTGGTAACAATGACAGGGCCGCGACAAAGCGGGAAATCCACACTTTGCAAAATGCTTTTCCCAAATTACAGTTACGTCAATCTCGAAGCTCCTGATATCCGTCGTATTGCTACTGAAGACCCGCGAGGTTTCCTGAAACAATTTAAAGATGGCGTCATTCTTGATGAAATCCAGCGCTGCCCGCAGCTTCCTTCGTATCTTCAGGTAATTGTGGATGAGAATCCCGCCAAAGGCAAATGGATATTGACAGGCTCACAAAATCTGACGCTGCTCGAATCAATCAGCCAGTCTTTAGCGGGCCGAACTGCCGTTTTACATCTTTTGCCGCTAACCTACAACGAAATTCAGCGGTTCGGGCATTATGATTACGATATCAATAAAATTATACTAACGGGAGGTTATCCTGCGATTTGGGACCGCAAGATTCCTGTCGCTGACTGGCAAAGCGCTTACGTTGCTACATACATTGAAAGAGATATTCGCAGTATTAGCAAAATAACTGACCTTGCCGTATTTCAGAGATTCGTTGAATTGTGTGCCGGCAGAACGGGCCAATTACTAAATCTCTCGCAGCTTGGCGTCGATGCAGGCGTTTCGCAGCCAACGGCTAAGTCCTGGATAAATGTGCTTGAGACAAGTTTTATAATATTTCGACTTCCTCCTTTTTTCACCAACCTTCGTAAGCGGATTGTAAAGATGCCCAAATTAGTCTTTTTTGATAGCGGGCTTGTGTGCTGGCTTCTAGGTATTCATACTGCAGAGCAGTTAAAAATTCACCCCCTGCGGGGAGCTATATTTGAAACTTGGGTGATTTCGGAAATACTTAAACAGCGAGCTAATAAGGGTATTAAAGGCGGTGTATTTTTCTATCGCGATAGACACGGAAAGGAAATTGACCTTTTACTTGAAAGCGAAGAAAATTTGATAATAGCTGAGGCGAAGGCCGGTCAAACGATTCCGGTAGATGCCCTTGGGAAATCATTAAAATTAGTAAATGAATTAAGCAAAAACAAACCAGCAAAAACCATTATTATTTACGGCGGGGAAATGTTAAACACCATTAAAGATGTCCTGTTTCTACCCTGGAATAAAATATCTGAACAAAGCTGGTAATCTGCAGGATGATTATTAATCTGTTTTCTTATGATTGATGCCAACAAAAACGATGAACAATATATGAGGCTTGCGATTGAGCAGGCGAAGATAGTTGCTGAGAATGGCGATGTTCCGATCGGGTGCATTATTGTTCATAATGGCCTGATTATCGGCAGGGCTTATAACCAGCGAGAGCAATTGCAGGACCCAACTGCCCACGCGGAAATAATCGCTCTTACTCAGGCAGCAGCAGCTCTGGAGAGCTGGCGATTGACCGGCTGCACGATGTATGTTACGCTCGAACCGTGCCCGATGTGCGCCGGGGCCCTTGTCCTGGCACGGATAGAAAGATTAGCTTACGGCTGTGATGACCCCAAAACAGGCGCCGTCAAAAGCCTTTATAATATTGTGCAGGATAAACGCTTAAACCACCGAATCGAAGTAACAAGCGGCGTCTTAACAGAAGACTGCAGCAGATTGCTGCAGGACTTTTTCAAAAGAAGAAGGATTGAAAATGAACAGCAGTAGCCCAAGTAATAAAAACAATTGTAACCATATTTCATTTATACTTTTTATCTGTCTTTCATTTTGTGTTCTAAGCATCGCTTCCTGTATCGGCTTGCAGCAAAGAACCGGAAAAGAAAAAACCGCAAACATTATGCCCCTGCGCGAGCGGGCGAAAGTTCAAAACGAATGGCTCAAATGGAGATTCGAAAATATCCTGCCTTCTATTATGAAAGATTCAGGAATTGATATGTGGCTTGTCCTCATCCGCGAATATAACGAGGACCCGATGTATTTTACTCTCACACCCCAGCCGTCCATCTACTCATACAGGACAACGATATTAATCTTCCGCTATAAAAAAGAAGACAACACAGTCGAAAGATTATCCGCAGCCAGATATGATAACACCTGGTATAAAGGAATATGGAAAGACCCCAACAAGGGACAGTTCGAGGCGCTTGCAGAATACATCAAAAAAGAGGACCCGCAAAAAATCGGAATCAATATATCGGAAAACTGGAACCTTGCCGACGGCCTGATTGTGACATTGAAGAAAAAACTCGATGAGGCCCTCGGACCCCAGCTTTCAGGCAGGCTGGTCTCCGCTGAGCAGATTTGCAACAACTGGCTGCAGATAAGAAGCCCGCAGGAGATAGAAGAGTATAAAAATATCTGCCGCATCGCACACGAAATCATAGCCGATTTCTATTCCAGGAAAGCAATCACCCCTGATAAAACTACCACCGAAGAGTTGCGATGGTGGATTCGCCAGAGAATCGAAAGCGCAGGTCTTGATGTCTGGTTTCAGCCGCGAATGGACATACAGCGGAGAAAAGAAGATGCTGAAAAATACAAAGACTCTCCGAATATAATCCACAAAGGAGACCTCCTGCATTGCGACGTAGGAATCAAATACCTCGGCTTATGCACGGATATGCAGTATCAGGCGTATGTCTGCAAAGATGGTGAAAATGATGCTCCCGCAGGTCTCAAGGAAGCACTTAAAAAAACCGTAGAGTTTAATAAAGTTATCAGAGGCGAATTCAAAGAAGGTTTGACAGGCCAGCAGGTTACAGACAATATCGTCCAAAAAGCAAAGGCTGCGAATCTCAAGACCGATATAATGTGTCACTCAATCGGCAATTTCGGTCACTCATCAGCAGTTAGAATCGATACACGCCCCGCCAGCCAGGTCGCTGAGGAAAATCCTGCTCAAAGGCAATATCCTCTGGTGCTCGAGGCGGCTTATTCGCTCGAATACTGTTGTCGTTTTCTGATTCCGGAATGGAATAATCAAAATGTGGAAATATGGTTCGAGGATGACATTGCATTTACAAAAGACGGCTGCAATTTCCTCGATACCCCTTTTGAAAAATTCTTCATCATAAAATAAACTAAAGCTTTCGCTTCACTGAAAAGAACAGAGTAAATGGATATTCTTTAAGGAAGTGCCCGATATGAAGAATAAATTTACAGTATTGCTGTTCTGCCTTGCTATTCTGAATAATATCTCCATCGCAGCCTCAGAAAAATTGCAATTGTCTTATACAGTCTCAATGGAACAGCCGAACACCCATTATTTTCATGTTGTCTTTCGCTGCGAGGGATTAAAAGGTGAATCTCAGGATTTTAAGATACCTGCCTGGACACCGGGTTATTATAAAATTATGGATTTCGCAAAGAATGTTTTGAATTTCCGCGCCGAGGATGGCGAAGGCAAGGCAATGAAATGGGAAAAAACCGCTAAAAATATCTGGCGTGTTTATCACAGCAAAACCGGCAAGACAGTCATAAGCTACGATGTGTATGCCTTCAGACAATCGGTAGCTGATAGTTACTTAGATGATTCTCGAGCTTACATATCACCTACAGGCGTCTTTATGCACGTTGCTGGCCAACTTCAAAATTCTCTAAGTGTCACAATCAAGCCCCATAAAAATTTCAGCAAAATATCGACCGGCCTCGATAGGGTCCGCAGCATGCCTAATACTTTCTCAGCAAAAGACTTTGATGTCCTTTATGATTGCCCGATATTTATCGGAAACCAGGAAATAATTTCTTTCGATATCCAGGGTATTCCCCATACCGCGGCAATTTTTGAGCCGGGCAATTTCGATCGCGAAAAATTTGTCTCTACAATGAAGAAGATGATTGAATCCGCAGTTGCGGTAGTCGGAGAAATTCCCTATCGGCATTACACTTTCATTATGATGGGGGAAGGACAGGGCGGACTGGAACATCTGAATTCGATGGCTGTTTTTTCCAAAGTCCCGAATTTCGAAGACAAGCAGGATTACTCCAGATGGCTCAGTTTCATTGCGCACGAATATTTTCATTTATACAACGTCAAGGCAATACGGCCTGTTGCCCTCGGACCATTCGATTACGACAAGGAAAATTATACTGATATACTCTGGTTTTCCGAAGGCGGAACTGTTTATTACGAATACCTGATACTCAATCGCGCTGGATTAATGAGTAGAAACGAAGTCCTCGAGCATCTAAAAAATAGTATTGTAAATTACGAAAAAATTCCCGGCAGGCTCTTTCAGTCCGCAACTGATTCCAGCTTCGATATCTGGCTCAACTTCCTAAACTGGGGCGGCACTGCAAACAATACCACGATATCCTATTACGATAAAGGCTGTGCCCTGACGATGCTGCTGGACTTAAAGATTCGCTTCGAATCGAAAAACAAAAAATCACTCGATGATGTGATGAAGATTCTCTATCAAAAATTCTATAAGGAACAAAACAGGGGCTTCACCGATAAGGAATTTCGCCAGGTCTGTGAAGATGTTGCAGGCAGGCCTCTAAATGAATTGTTCGATGAATACATCTCAACGGTAAAAGAAATTGATTATAAAAAGTATTTTGCCTACGCAGGACTAAATATCGATTCAGAGACAAATGAAACTGCTGGTGCTTTTCTCGGAGCTACAGCAGATGACCAGTCAGGCAAGCTGATTATCCAGCAGATTGAATGGAATTCGCCTGCCCAGCAATCCGGCTTGAGCATTCAGGATGAGATTGTCGTAATTGACGGCAATCGTGCTAACTTGCGCAGTCTAAATGAGACACTTAAATCCAAAAAAGCTGGAGAAAAGATTCAGGTTCAGATTTCCCGCCGCAATAAAATCAGAAGATTAGAGGTTACTCTTTGAAAAAAGACCTAAATCACCTTCGACATAAAGCATATTGAAAATCCAACCAAGCTTAAATCATAAATACTACAAACCTGGTTGAAGGAATAATATCG
>JBFZBH010000034.1:0-8268 GCA_041308525.1 Phycisphaerae bacterium
GCTTCTTAATGCCATTGCGAAAGTCAGGCCTATCTTTTCACTTATCTGGACCTGATTGCAAAAATCCAGCTTATATTCCACTGGGTCTTCTACTGTCGAAATATTCAGGCTGTTGCCGTCCATCTGAGACAAAGCACAATACAGTGTCGTGCTCTTGCCTGAACCCGTTGGGCCTGTCACAAGGAAAATTCCATGAGGAAGATTGACCTGTTCTTTGAATTTCTCCATAGCGCCCTCTTCCATCCCAAGCTGGTCGAGCCCGCGCATAATAGAGGAATTTTCCAATATTCTGATGACCACCTTTTCACCGTTGTTTGTCGGAAGGACCGAAACTCGCAAATCTACGTTTCTTCCGCCTACAACTGCCGAAATCTTTCCGTCCTGCGGCAGACGCCTTTCGGAAATGTCAAGGTTGGACATAATTTTTATACGAGAAACTATCGCAGGATGCATCTGCAGCGGCGGCTGCATCGTTTCGAAAAGAACGCCGTCGATGCGATAGCGAATCCGCGAATATTTCGGCTTCGGCTCGATATGAATATCACTGGCACCATCGCGGGTGGCATTGCTGATAAGATAATTGACAAACTTGATGACCGGCGACTGCCCAGCCATTTTCTCGAGGTCCTGAAATTCATCCTCATGCTCCTGCACGACCTCGACCTCGGTCATATCGCTTATTATATCATCGACGTTATAATCGACATCTGTCTTTGTCAAAGAATCACAAACCGCATCTATATCTTCCGGCCTGCAAACAACAAGCCTTACCTCCATCTGGGTCTGTTTTTTTACTTCCTCGATGACAAAAAGGTTCCCGGGCTCCGAGGTTGCTACAACAAGGATCTGTCCCTCGATTGCAACCGGCAGCACTTTGTTATTTCTCACAAAATCTACACTGAGTTTTTCAAATGCCTCTTTCTGAACACCCTGGGTCGTTATATGTTTGAATTCACAATCGTAAAGCCCCGCCTTCGCACGAAGGATATCTTCAGAACTGACAATTCCCATTCTCAGTATAACCGCTTCGGCTGTGCTGCTCGTAGCAGGCCCGATTCTCGCAGAATCCGTCCGGATTCGCTCCGCCTGCTCCTCGGAAATTTTTCCCATTTCGGACAGAATATCCACGATGTCGCGGCTGTGGTGCTGGTCCGGTTCTTCGGGAAAATAAAGCTCGCTTAGCCCCGGAATAGTATAATCGCTGTCCAGAGAGCAAACTGCTGCTCCCAAATTGTCCTGCTCTTCATTTTTTTTGAAAGAAAATTTCATTTCTCTTCTTTTACCGTTTCATAAATTATCAGGCCGATAAGGCCGTTTAATTTTCATTCACGAGGTTAAGGAGAAGCTTTCCCTCGCTCGATTGAAGCTCAACAGCACTTTCCGTAATCTTAACGACCTTAAACTCTCCTATGGAGTCGCCGACATACAGAATCTTATCATCAATCATGCAGCATATTTTCTCGCCATTCGACCCCGTACGCATTATGCTCAATAGCTGCAGAGTGCCGTTTCGAGTGCCGCTCGAACGAATATACTCTCCCTGATTATTGCCAAGTACGCGGCTCGTCTTAAACGGATTGCGAGCAAGCTGTTCGACAGTAACCTGTTTGGCATTACTGAATTCATAGAACTTCTTTATAATGTCTTCTACCTTGTCAGACATTTCCGACCGTACCCCGCCGAGACGCTCGATTAGCTTGTCGATTTGTGCCTGCTCGCTGTTTTCGGATTGTGCGATCGCTGCCTGCGGAACTCCTTTTTTAATCATAAACAAAACAGCTGCGAGACCGAGACCGACAAGAACCAAAAATAAAATCGTGCTTTTATGCGCTTTTTTACCGTCTGGAGAAACGGTTAGATATCCGTCCGGAGCGGGCTGCTGCCCCTTCGAACCATCTGTTTCTGACTGCAAAGAAGGCTGCTCATTTCCCGTCAAATCACCGTTACCATCCTTACTATCCTGTTCGCGTAAGAAGTCCAGCATAATTAACTCCTTATAATTTCATTCATCAGCTATGAAGCTGACTGAAAAAATATGCTCACAATAAAATCTGCAGAAATCCGTCCTTCAGGACCTGCCTGTTTTTTTAAATCGAGCTTCCGAATCTTCATTATCCTCGGAAGCTTTTCAAGCTCCAGCAGAAAGGAGTAAAAGGAATTGAAATTCCCGTCCAGTTCCATCTTCAGCGGCTGCTCGATGTATCCGCTGTTGCTCTTGGTTGCAAGAGTGCGAATTATTTTCGGCTCCAGGCCCTGCTTTTGGGCAACAACCGTCACCTGCTCGAGAACCTTGTGGACTTCACCAGTAGGCGGAAGTTTGCTTTCGAAAAAAGTCACTGCATCCTGCAGCTGCTCGAGCTGCTTGTTGAGGTCTCTTGCAGCAGCCGATGCCTTCTCGAACTCGGCAAGTTTGCCTGTCTTGTCCTGCAGGCGAGCCTTCTGTTGCGCAAGCGACTCATTCGCAGGCTTTATAAGGTATCTGTAAGAAAGAAACGTTATTCCTAAAATCAAAGCCAGGAATATGAATTTTCTGAAGCGACCCGACATAATTTTTTTCCTTTCCTAAAAAGCTTTCCTCTTTTAAAGGCAGAATTTACTGGCTTACCGCTAAAGCAATCTGATTTACCTGTTCGTCCACGATGCTGGCATCTTTGTTCAGCATTGCCGTCAGCCTGAACCGTCTGAATTTTTCAGCCGGCTGGGCTTCAACGGCTGCACCGGCAGTCCTATTCGTTGGGGAATATTCCTTCGACTCCACCAGCTCGACTTTCGCAAACAAAGGTGTGCTGCTAAGCTTCTCAATATAAGAGGCAACCTCGATGTCGCTCGGTGCGATGCCCTCTATATCAAACAAGGTATCGAGCATCTTCTCCAGCGATGGTTTCTCATTCTCCGGCTTGGGACTTACAGTATTAATTCTCTCCTGCATTGATTGATACTTGCTGGGAGTCGCTGTCTTCGGGGCAACAGCCGCAGCTGGTTCCTTCTGAACAAGACTGAACGATATCAGAGAAACCCCGCGAGGAAGGCTGTTTGTCAAAGAGGCCAGTACAAGACTCTTGGGTACTCCCTCAAGCAAATCTGCCGTTGTAATAGCTGTCGTCCACATCGCGTTGCGCTTCTTCTGAAGCTCCTCGACCTTGCGGATGTCTTCTCGTCGTTTTGCGAGGGCCTCATCGAGGGCCTTCTCCTTCCTGCTTACCTCCTGCTGACGAAGCTTAATCGCTGCAAATGAGCCGAATAGCACCATCATCACTACTGCCAGCAATCCCATATAAACAAGGTTCGCTTTCCGGGATTCCTTGTTTTGTATATAATCATCAGGCACAAAATTTATATTTATCATATTTTCTCCCACCTTATGCAAGGCTGAGACCAAAGGCGGTGGCCCAGCTGAACTGGCAATTTCTTTTTTCCATTCCCGAATTATGATGGTTCGATGTCTGTACCGCCGACAGACAATCACCTATCTGAGCTGCTACCTGAATCTGCTTTGCAATCATTACACAGATGTTCCTGTCAACCGCCTGGCCCGAAATGAAAAGAAGCCTTTCTATCCGCGATTTTTTATAAATCGAGCTGAACTGCTGACGGCAGGACGATATCTCCAAAACAAGCTGGTTTAGTGAATCCTGGTCCGTAAGAAATCTTATACCTGTCGGTATCGAGCGGGCAAAAAGCAGATTTTTATGACGACATATTACTACATTTGTGCGAATGACCCCGACATCTATCAGCATTACAACCGTTTCGAGGTCTGCCTGTCTTCGCCCGAAGAATTTTACATAACTTTTCGTCAGTGCCTCAGGCCAGATTCCCATTGACTTGACGCGCAATCCTGCATTTTCATATATCGCAAGATGCCTGTCTATCTTGACCCTCTCTGTCGCAACCACCAGCAGGTTGTCCTCATCAGCAGGAATATACTTGATAAGCGGGTCATCGATGTCCGAAGACAGCCTTTGTTTGGCCTTTGCGAGTATTGCCTCATCTGCGCTTCTGCTGCTCGTTTTCTGAGCCCTCATATAATCGATGTAAACATCCGAAGGCGGAATCGAGACAATAACATCATTACCGGAAAAACCTCCGTTGACCGTTAGGTCTTTTATCGTCTGAAGGGCCCATCTCTGCCAGTCAGGGCTGCCTGCTGTGATGTTCTCAGGAAGGTTAGTGCTCGCACCGCCGACAAGAACAAAGCCGCTGCGGCCCTCTTGAATCTGCGCTATCCTGATGCCGTCATCAGAAATATCCACCCCAATCGGGTGAACGCCGTTACCGAAAAAATTAAACATAGCTATTTACCCATACAACAAACGCGGATACGCACTTAGAGCGTATCCGACCAATCGAAACTATCGGATAACTTCTACATTAATCGCCTCAAAATCGAGTTAGAATTAGAACCGCAAGCCCCTTAACGGGCCTCCGGCGAGGCTCTACAATAAAATATATGAAAAAAATCCCTCCCTCCTGTATTGAATCTGAAAAAAATATAATTAAACGCAGTGTCAAAAAAACTTGTCAAATTTCAAACGACCGATAAAAAAACAATAGACTACGCAAAAATCAAAGCATTATTTTGCTGACAAAATATTCCTGAAATTAGCCGGGAAAAAATTATCTCACCTGAATTTATATTTTTTTGATTTTTAGAAGACGGTGAAAAACATCGACTCGCTGACTTTTTTTCGGATGAATCAATTAGGGTCTAATAAAAAAAGGCCTGTTGAATGACTGCCGAAAAACATTCTTTTATAAGACCGTCCGACTATCGAAAATACGCACCCATATAACGCCAAAATATTCTAAAAATATTACCAGTGTCACGGTAACGGATTTTAAAATTGATATGCCTGCTTTTATTCGCTTTTTAACTGTCTTTTCATCAAATCTGAAATGGCCTGACGGACTGGTTTGCCTTCGAAGAGGATTTGATAAACTGCCTGCGTAATCGGCATTTCCACATTACACTTCTTTGCAAGCTCGACAACAGACCTGCAGGTTGTCACCCCTTCTATAACCGATGCAGTTTCAGCAATTGACTCTTGAACAGGCCGGCCTTTTCCGATTTTTTCCCCGAACGAGCGGTTTCGTCCTTTCGGCGATATGCAGGTAGTAACAAGATCGCCGAGGCCCGCAAGACCTGAGAAGGTTTGCGGCTTAGCGCCGCAGGCAACTCCAAGCCGTGTAATCTCGGCAAGTCCTCTGCTTAAAAGTGCCGCCTTTGCATTGTCTCCCGCTCCGGCCCCGTCGATTATTCCCGCCGCTATGGCGATGACATTTTTACATGCCGCAGCAAGCTCTACACCTATAACATCGGGATTGGTATAAACACGAAACCAGTCAGTATTAAAAGTGTATTGAATCTCCGCGGCTAATTGAACGTCGCTGCTTGCAACACATGCCGTCGCCGGCAATTTTCGTGCAAGCTCATCTGCTATTGTCGGTCCCGATAAAACCGCCGTTTTGATTTGCGATTTTGCATTTTCTCCTGCACCTGACAAAACATCTCCCAGAATACTTGTCGGGCACAGCAGCGTACCATTTTCAATTCCTTTTGTAACAGAGACTATAGGCAAAGATGCATTGAAATGGAGCCTAAGCCGTTGCCAGACTTCCCGAACATACTGAGACGGAATTGCCGAAACCAAAAGGTCCGCGCCGGCCATTATACGCTCATCCGAAGGTTCGAACACAATTTCCTCCGGCAGTGTGTATCCCGGCAGAAACTTTACATTTTCACGCTTTTTCGAAATATCGCTCAACTGTTTTGCATCATGCCCCCACATTCGAACAGATACCTTTTTCTCGCTCAAAAGCATCGCAAGAACAGTCGCCATTCCGCCATCACCGATTATAGAAACATTACTGAACATGGGAAAAGATTAAAACACCTCCCGGACTAAAATGCAATGATGATGTTTTACATTAAAGAACTGAAATCTGCTGAGGCGATAGCTTCCGCAGGGCCATTAGCTGGTTCTGGCCAATACTTGCCTCGATGGATACAATATTGTCACTATAACTCTCTTTTATTATCGTCCCGTTGGCCCGCAGGAAGCTCTGAATCTTTCCGTCCCCCTGGCTGGCAACAACCTTGACCATAATCCGGCTGCCAAGATACATCCGCTGGACAGTGTCCCTCAGCTTATCGATTCCCAGAGATGTTTTTGCAGATATGCTTACAGCGCCGGGTTTGAGCGTCTCAAGCATTTCAAGCTGACCGACGCTTCTTACCGCGTCAATCTTGTTAAAGACCTCCAGAACAGGCTTCTGTGAACAGCCTATTTCTTCAAGCACCGCCTTTACCGAATCCATTTGCTTTAGGACATCCGGATTCGAAACATCGACAACATGCAAAAGCAAATCGGCGTTGACGGCCTCTTCCAGCGTGGCCTTGAAGGATGCAACAAGATGGTGAGGCAGATTCTTAATAAAGCCCACCGTATCGCTCAAAAGGACCTCTATTCCGCCCGTTAGTGTCCACCTCTTTGTCTTTGTATCAAGTGTTGCGAACAGCCTGTCCTCAACAAGTGAATCCGCACCCGTTAGCTTGTTCAGAAGTGTGCTTTTGCCGGCGTTGGTATAGCCTACAAGACAAATTTTAAACAGCTCTTTTCGGCCCTCGATTTCCCGGATTTTGCGTTTATCAATATCTACTAACTGCTGCTTGAGGTCCATTATCCTCTTCTTCACAATGCGCCTGTCAATCTCAAGCTGTTTCTCACCTGTGCCTCTTGTTCCAATTCCGCCGACGATGCCTGCAGCTGTCCCTCCCCCGGCGCCTACAAGAGTATCGAGGTGAGACCACATCCGTGTAAGTCTGGGAGATGTATATTCAAGCTGCGCAAGGTCAACCTGCAGCTTGGCTTGTTTTGTTTTTGCTCGTGTAGCAAAGATATCAAGAATCAATTCGCTTCTGTCAATGACTTTGACCTTGACAATCTCCTCAAGCTCGCGAATCTGGCTCGGCGTCAAGTCGTTATCGAAAATAACAACGTCCGCATCTGCCCTATTTACCCTCTGCGCAAGATATTCTGCTTTTCCTTTGCCTATATAGAAAGCAGGGTTAGGTGAATGAATTTTCTGTTTTAGCCTGTCAACTACTATTGCCCCTGCACTTTCCGCAAGAGAGGCTAATTCTGTAAGGTCATCACCGCTAGCTTTGTCCGGCAGTATTGCCCCTACCAGCACTGCCCTTTCCCTGCGTACGGTAAGGGTTTGTCTGATTTTATCCAATAAAAAATCCTCGAATAAATTTTCAAAAGCTTATATTTTATTTTACCAGATTATTCTTTTTACTGCAAGAAACCGCCTCTGATAGCCTAAAAACACCTCTGATAACTGAAAAAACACGCTTTTTTTAAATTTAGGAATATTTACGAAGAAATAAAAATAAAGGTCGTTTTTAGATTGAAAAACAGAAATTTTATGATAGTATTGTTGTTTTGTAACTTTTTGGGGTTACAAATTAACAGTATATAAGTATTTAGATATTGATAGTTTAAGGACTTAAATTTAGCAAAGTGAGGTGAAAGGTTTATTATGCTCAAAGTCAAATCGCGGACAGGCGAAAGTGTTCAGCAAATGATGAGACGATTCAAAAAGCTGTGTGAAAAAGAAGGATTGATTCGGGATATCAAACGCATCAGCTACTACGAAAAACCATCCGAGAAAAACCGCAGGCGCGACAGAAAAGCCAAACGCACAGCAAGCTTCGCCACCAGCTTCCGACAGGGAGTATCATAATCTTTTAAAAATCAGTTCAACTAAAACGGGCAGGTCATTATTTTTGACCTGCCCGCTTTTTTTATAAAGCAAATACGTTTTTATTTCTGAAGTTTATCAATGGCTGACGGACTGCTCATATTCCGTAACAAACCTTATGCCGTTCCGTATGTAAATCAGCACTGCTGCTACAGCCATCCCCGCAGCTGACCACCATAAAAATCTAAGAAACCATATCCAGTGTGGAAAAACATTCGACACCTCCGGCGCAATCAAAATCCCTGTTACCATCGATAACTGAAGGGCTGTCGCAGCCTTTCCTGCAAAAACCGGAACGATATAAGACTTCGCAGTGACAAGATATACAACAATAAATCCCGCCAGTAACAAAAAATCCTTGCCAATGATTGTAACAACCACGGTCGTCGGCATCCGGAAGCCATCAACTTTAGCTCGCTCAGAGGCAAGCAAAAGACATGCACACGTTATTAAAATTTTGTCCGCCATCGGGTCAAGGAATGTCCCAAGACGGGTAATCTG
>JBFZBH010000035.1:0-8253 GCA_041308525.1 Phycisphaerae bacterium
TCTCGCCACGCTCCATTGTCCTTGTCATAGACTCCGAAGGCGGCGCAGAATTCCCAGTATGCGCAGCTAAAGTTTCTCTTTTCGGCTTCTCTTGCGACAGCGGCTGTCCATAAAATCCGCGAGGGCATATCTGCTTTGCTGTAGGCGCCGAACTCTCCGATGTTTATGGGGCGATTATTTTTTTTGCCCCACTCTGCGGCCTTGCCGAAATCGCTTGTCAGTTCCTGTTTTTCTTTTTCAGTGCCTGTCCATTTTGTTCCGAGCCATTTATTCGATTCTTCCCCGGCCCAGCTTGCCCCCTGATGAGTAAACTGAAACGGGCTGTAGTAGTGGCAGCTTACTATTATGTTCCGGTCCGTTTCCGGCAGGCGCAGCTTATCGAGCTTGTTTATGCCGTTCCAGTTTGTCGGCCCTATGACAATTATGCGGTCCGGATTATATCTCCTAACTACTTTCAATGTATCTGAAACAAGGCGGTTCCATTTTTCATCATCGAGTTTTTTGCAAGGCTCATTGAGGAATTCGAAAAGGACGGTTTGCGGCTGCTGCTTATAATGCTCGGCAATCTGCTGCCATATAGCGATAAATCTTTCCCCTTGTCCATTGGGGTCATCGTAAATCTCATTGTAATGGTGCATATTGATAATGGCATACAAGCCGTTCGAGCGGGCGTTTGTAATGACCCAATCGATTCTTTTGAAAAAATTCGGGTCGATTCGATACGGGCTTTTTTCCTCCGAATGGGCCGACCACATTATCGGCACACGGACCGAATTGAAACCGGCTTGTTTTATCAGCTTAAAATATTCTTCTTTGAGGACCACGCCCCACTCTCCCTCTTTTGAAGCTTCGAGTGCATTTCCGAGATTGACGCCCCTGCCCAATCTTTTATTTATTTCGAAGGCCTTCCGGTCTTCCGCAGCAGAACAAAAAGTTTGAATTAAAAGAATTGCACAAACAAAATAGGCTGCTTTTTTAATCATCGAATTATCTTTTAATTTTCTGCTAAACGACATACGCACTACGCAATACAATTGACGACTTAGGCGTTTTTGCCGCAGCATTTTTTGTATTTCTTACCGCTGCCGCAGGGGCAGGGGTCGTTTCGTCCGACCTTGGGCTTTTCGAGGACAATCTGCTTGACCTTCACCTCGCCCTGGGGGGCCTGTGCGGCAGCGCGCTGGCGCTCTGCCATTTCGAACTGGCCGACCTCGTTGTGCGAGACGCTGCTGACGTTCCAGACACTGCGAGCGCGAACTCCGGCTTCGAGGCGGATTTTGAAGATGATGTCTGTTACCCTGTCTTCGACAAGCTGGAGCATTTCGTTGAACATCCTGAAGCCTTCCTGCTTGTATTCGGTCTTTGGGTCTTTTTCGGCAAGGGCGCGGAGGTGAATGCTGCTCTTTAGGCGGTCCATCCCATATAAATGGTCCTTCCAGGCGCCGTCATAGACCTGGAGTAGGACATATTTTTCGAGGTCGTTCAGCTCGCTGCGGAGAAATTGTCTTCCCGCATCGAGGACATTTTGTCTTCTTATGTCACCATCGCCGAGAGTCTGTTCGGTAAAGTTCGTTCCGAAGCGCTCGTTGGCCCAGCGGGCAAGCTCTGGTGCGCTGAGGGTCGAGACCTTCTCCTCGATTTGCTTTTCAAGCTGACCATCGCTGTTTTGCTCGCTGACTTCGAGTATTTTTCTATAAAGGACATTGGGCTTTAGCTGCTGAATCTCTTCGACGGGTAAATCAATCTGATATTTTTTCTTTGCCCACTCCGAGAGTGCCCCGAAGCCGTAAACATTCGCACCCTGCGGCCCGTAAACCATATTCATCGCAAATTCGACGGGATATTCGATTTCTCTTTGTCTGTATTTTTCCGCAGTTTTTTCGAGGATAAGCTTGCGGGCCTGCTCTTCCTTGAGGTCTCTTAGCTGCTCGATATCGATTTTTATATCGAACTTAGCCCTGACAAACTCAACAAGTGTCCGCAGGGCGAAATCTTTTTTTACAAATTCCAAAAGCGGGGAGCAATCCTTTTTCTCAATCTGAGCTGCTGAAGCTGCAACAAGCTGCTCTTCTATCTGTTCGGGGGTGAGCTGTCTTATCTTGTTGGGGCTTAAACTTACCTGAAATGCGCTCATCGCCCACTTCGAGAGACCTTCGACGTCCCAGGTATGGACATCGCTGTAATCTTCGAGATATTCGCCCAGAGAAATTGAAATTTCATTTGCCGCCTCGTCTTTTGCGCGGCTTTTAATCAGCTCTTCGATTTCAGAAGGCTCTGAATCGGCGACATCGGACGGCTTTAGCTCCACTGCGAAAATATTTCTCGCCCACTCGACGATGCATCTTGGCGGGTAGCTGTAGTCCAGAATTATTTTGCAGTTGCGCTCGACGACGGAATCTATCATCTCCTCGATGACCCTTTTAAGTCCGGCACCCGCTAAAATCTGGCGCCTGCGGGAATAAAAAGTTTTACGCTGATAATCCATTACCTCATCGTATTCGAGAAGGCTCTTTCTTATCTCGAAGTTTCGCTCCTCGACTTTTTTCTGTGCCTTTTCGATGCCTTTGCTTATCTGCCTGTGGACAATGGGCTGGCCTTCTTCCCAGCCGATCCACGAAAGTGCCTTGACAGTCCAGTCGGGCGCGAAGATGCTCATCAGGTCATCCTCGAAGGACAAAAAGAACTGGCTGGAGCCTGCATCGCCCTGTCTGCCGCACCTTCCTCGAAGCTGGTTATCGATTCTTCTTGCCTCGTGGCGCTCTGTGCCGAGGACATGCAGGCCGCCGATTTGTGCGACGCCGGGTCCGAGCTTGATATCGGTTCCTCTTCCTGCCATGTTCGTCGCTATCGTGACATTGCCCCACATTTTGCCGTCGCGGCCTTTATGCTGCTGGCCCGCCTTGGTTACTATCATAGCCTCTCTTGCGTGCTGTTTTGCGTTGAGGACCTCGTGCTCGACACCGAATTTTCTGGTGAGGGCATCAGAAAGGGCCTCGCTTTTTTCGATGCTGATTGTTCCGACAAGAAGCGGCCTTCCCGCAGAGCTGATTTGGTGAATCTCATCGGTTATGGCATTGAACTTTTCGCGCATCGTCCGGTATATAATGTCTTCGCGGTCCTCTCTTATGCAGGGTTTGTTGGTAGGTATGGTGACGACCTCGAGATTATAAATGCTCAAAAATTCCTCGGCCTCCGTCGCTGCGGTTCCGGTCATACCTGCTATCTGGCTGTAAAGCTTAAAGAAATTCTGAAGCGTAATTGTCGCCAATGTCTGGGTCTCTTCCTTGACAGGGACATTTTCCTTCGCCTCGACGGCCTGGTGGAGGCCATCTGACCACTGCCTGCCGTGCATAAGCCTGCCGGTGAACTCATCGACGATAATCACCTTTTCGTCCATCACAACGTAATCTTTTTCTTTCTCGAAGACGACGTGTGCGCGGAGGCTCTGCTCGAGAAGGTGCGGCCATTCCATATTGGAGCCTGTGAAAAACGAGCCGACGCCTGCGATCTCCTGAGCTGCTGTGACTCCCTCATGCGTAATTCGTGTGGCCTTTCTGTCATATTCGACCTCGTAATACTGCGTCGTCGAGGCAAGTTTTGCCTGTGCGGTATCGAGCTCTATCTGCGCCTGGTCTATCGCTTTCTGGGCTTTATCAATTCTGCCTGAATCTTTGTCTCTTTTCGCCTCTGCAATCTCACCTTCTGCATTTGCGATAAGCCGCTGCAAAGTTTCGACCTGTTTTTTTGTCTTGTCATAACCGCTCTGCAGGGCGAGCAACTTCCTCGCAACCTGGTCGGCTTTTTTGTATCTTGTCACATCATCGAGAGCCGGACCCGAAATAATCAAAGGCGTCCTCGCCTCGTCGATAAGTATCGAATCGACCTCGTCTATAATAGCGTATTCGAGATTTCCCTGCACCATATGCTCCAGCGATACTTTCATATTGTCGCGAAGGTAATCGAAGCCGAACTCGTTGTTGGTGCCGTAAGTGATATCGCAGCCGTATTGATTTTTTCTCTCCTCGCCAAGCGTGTCCATGTCCGCCTGTATCACGCCGACCGTCATACCGAGAGTCCGATACACCTGTCCCATCCATTCGGAGTCTCTTTTGGCGAGGTAATCGTTGACCGTTACGATATGCACCCTTCTTCCGGTCAGGTGGACAAGATATGCCGCCAGGGTTGCGACGAGAGTCTTTCCCTCGCCTGTCGCCATTTCAGCAATCTTTCCCTCATAGAGGACATTGCCGCCGATAAGCTGAACGTCGAATGGAACCATGTCCCAGACCATCGGCATAGCGACAACTTCATAGTTCATCCCGAGCATTCGCCTGCAGGCTGTCTTTACAGCAGAGAATGCATCCGGCAGAATGTCATCAGGATTTGCCCCATCCTTGAGCTTGCCCTTCAGCTCCGCTGTCAGGCTCTTTAGCTGCTCAATTGTCATTTGTTCATACTGGGGCTCGACCTCTCTGACCCGCTCGACAATTTTTTGGTAGCTCTTTACCAGCCGCTCGTTTCGAGAACCGAAGATCCCCATTATTAGCTTTTTTATTGCGTCCATATTGATTGGCGAGTATCTCAAAACAACCTCCAAATGTCAAGATAACAATAACTTAAAACTAACCATGAAAATTTTTTAATGTAATTTTTTCTTTAATAAATCGAAAGTTATGTTAAAATTGACTCGACATTTAGTGAAAGAGAAATTGAGATTTTTACAAAATTCTTGATAAAAATGATATTTATGGATTTTAAGGAGGCCAAACAATGTTTGAAAATGAAATTAATCAAATAGAAATGCTATGGAAAAATCCAGAAGTTGAAAAGAAATTGGATGGGTGGCTTAGTGCTCTTAAAGAGGGTCAGGAAAAAATAATCAAAGCAAAAAGGCTATTTCATCAATGGAATCCTCTTAGAATCTATGTTTCAGTTAGCAAGGCAAAAGCAAAAAACCTTGTAACTTTTTCAGTAAGGTTTTTTGGTCAGGAGGTGGCTGAACTTCTTGTCAAAGATAAAGTTACTTTGAGATTAAGAGATAAACATATCATTAACAATAAACGCTACTTCAAATCCTGTCCCTTAGAGAAGGGGAATTATCAATGGGATCACGAAGATGCAAAAGAGTTTAGAAAGTTTTTCAAGAATTTACCTGGCCAATTTAAAGAGAGTCTAAGAAGCAAAGAACATCGTATCGAATCAAAATTTATTGAGGAAATGCTCAAGGGTGGCGGTAAGTTTGGCCGGTTTGATTTAAATATTCAGCCTGTAATGATAGGAAGTTGCCCTCTTCAATTTCCGGTTCCATTTTCTGCAAACACCGGCAAGCCAAAGCCGAATTCGGGACATATTGATATTTTAGCTCGTCGAAGAGGCAGAGACAGGAAACACAGGCTTTCTGTATGGGAGCTTAAGAAACCAGGAACTTATAAGTCTGCTGCATCACAATCGTGTTTATATGCCATACAATTACTCAAGATTCTCCGTTCAAAAAATGGAAGTGCATGGTATAAAATTTTTGGATTTGAAAGGGGTAATGTCCCGAAGCATCTTGAAATAGAGGCTGTTGTTGCAATATCGCATGACCAGAAAGAGTCGTTTAACAAGGAAAAAAACTGGTTCGGAAATATTAAAATAAATGGCGACATCGTCAGATTATACGCAGCTTTTTATGAAGAAAACGCCGGTAGAATCGCGATTGTAGAACATACTTTTTAAGAAAAGAAATGAAATTAATCATACATCGAGGTTCTAAGGAGATTGGCGGAAGTTGTGTCGAGATTCAATCTGTGGAGTCGAGAATCCTGATTGATTTTGGTCTGCCCCTTGTTGATTCGAATAAAAATCCATTCGATCCTGACAGCATATCCTGCAAACCGATTGAAGAGTTGAAAAAGGACAAGATTTTGCCTGACATCAGGGGTTTATATAAAAATGAAAATCCGCAGTTCGATGGTATTCTCATCTCCCATTCTCATCTTGACCATTACGGCCTTCTGGATTTTGCAAATGAACAAATACCTGTCTATATCAGTGAAGGGGCAAAAGAGCTTGTTGATGTAACAAATATATTCTCAAATAAAAATATACATTTGAGCAAAACTATCATAATCAAAAACGAATCTCCCCTTTATATAAAAGACCTTAAAATAACACCTTATCTTGTTGACCATTCTGCCTTCGATGCCTTTGCTTTCCTGATTGAATCAGAGGGACAAAGGCTTTTTTATTCCGGGGATTTTCGCGGACACGGACGAAAGGGGAAACTCTTCGAGCTTCTAATCAGGAATCCGCCCAAAGATATAGACTGTCTTTTAATGGAAGGCTCTTTGCTTGGCAGAAAAAATCTGCTCTACAAGGACGAAAAAGAAATTCAAGGCAGAATAGCTCAAATTCTAAACGAACAGTCCAATATAACATTTTTGTTCGCATCATCTCAGAATATCGACCGGCTGGTTTCAGCATATAAAGCCTGCCTGAAAACCAAAGCCACTTTCGTCATAGATATTTATACGGCTTTTATCTTGCATCGGCTCGCAAAGGTATCACAAAATATACCTCAATGGAATTGGAACAATATCAGGGTCAAATTTTTCCATTATCATGCAAGTAAGCTTGCTGATGCCGGCTTGAGGGGTTTGCTGTATGTTTATAACAGGCAAAAAATCGAAATGGATGAAATTAACGAGAAAAGAAATAAAATACTTATGCTCGCAAGAGATAATTCGATTTTCCCGCACATAATTAAAAATCTATCCGAATCCAAGGGAGCAAAAATCATCTATTCAATGTGGGAGGGATACTTAAAAGAGGAATTTAAAAAATATTGTCACGATAAACAAATAGATATAGAAGCTGTTCATACCAGCGGCCATGCGGCACTAAAAGACCTTCATCGCTTTGCAAAGGCATTAAATCCAAAAGTCCTTGTTCCTATTCATACGTTCGAGCCGAAAACATATGCAGAACTTTTTGAAAATTCAAAAATTGTAAACGATGGAGAGCTGTTTTCGATTTATGCCAATAGACAAAAATAATAAAACAATTACCATAGCGAATATAGATAAGATATTAAGCTATTTGCCTGTGTTTGAGCAGAAAGATTATCAGTTCTCAATATTCCACCAATCTAAACTAATAGAAGGCCGCCTCCACGAGCCTTATTATGAATATAGTGAAGAGGTTGATGGCTTTATGCAGGCTCTGTACGATGGAGGCTTCATATACCCTTTCGACTGGCCAGCTTGGCAAGATGAAGCATCAAAATACTATTCTAATCCTGATATGCTTAAAACTGCCGATTTCTCAACAGTCGTAAAATTACTTACAGTGCACATAAGAATGGAAAGATTTTGTGAAGGTTGTCTTAATTTTTCACTTAAAGACGGCCACATTAATGACATTCTGCGCAGACTTAAAGAAATCCGGCAGGAAATGGAAAAATCGGGCCAAAGTTCCGTCAATATAGAAATTGCGACCCTTTAATTATCACATCTTCATTTCAAATTTATAAACTCATAGCTTCACAATTCAAGATATTTCAAGAACTTACGCAAAAGGGATTGACTTTTATGGGTTTAGGGGGTATAATTTTTATCAAATGTGCGGTCACGGTTTTTGATTGTTTTTGTGCTCACGCCAGGGACGTGCGGGGCAAACACAGGGAATAGCCTTGAATGAAACGAAAACACAATCAGACACAGGGATTTTATCGTCTCAATCGGGGATAAGGAGAAGGTCTATAGAAAGCCAGGGGCTTATTTTCGATATAAAAAAATACGCTGTCGATGACGGCCCCGGCATCCGCACAACCATATTTTTAAAGGGGTGCCCGCTGCGCTGCAAATGGTGCCATAATCCCGAAAGCTGGTCAACGAAACAGCAGCAGTCCTTCCAGTCCGAAAAATGCATCGGCTGCGGGCTTTGCATAAAGGTCTGCTCCAACTCAGCCATCTCAATCGAAAGCGGCCAGGCAAAGACGCAAACGAAAAAATGTGCTCTTTGCGGCAGATGCGCGGCTGCCTGCCCTGCTGGTGCGAAAAAGCTTATCGGTCGATACATAACTTCTGATGAACTTATCAGCCTGATAGAGAAAGACACAATCTTTCACGACCAGTCCGGCGGCGGTGTTACATTCTCAGGGGGTGAGCCGCTTTTGCAGCATCAGTTCCTTTCGGAGATTTTGAGCGAATGTAAAAATCGCAGAATCAATACGGCTGTCGATACATCCTGCTATGCCGAGACGAAAATTCT
>JBFZBH010000036.1:0-8173 GCA_041308525.1 Phycisphaerae bacterium
TTTCATTTCACGTGCAATGAGAAGCCCTTTGCACATTTAGAAAAGTAGAGGTGAAAAATGGAAAAGAAAAATTTATCAAGAAGAGGTTTTCTGAAAACCGCCTCAGCCGCAGCAGCAGGTTCATTTCTGTTTCCTTATGTCATAAAATCATCTGCGCTCGGCGCTGAATCTGTGGCCTCTCCATCTAATCGAATCGTTGTCGGGTGCATCGGTGTCGGCCCGCAGGGAAGTTACGATATGTCCAACTTCCTTGCTCAGCAGGATGTTCAGGTCGTCGCTGTCTGCGACGTCAAATCAAATGTTCTCAGCAATGCTGCTGATCAGGTTAACAACCATTACGGCAACAAGGATTGTAAAAAGTACTCGGACTTTCGCGACCTGCTTGCACGTGATGATATCGACGCTGTCCTGATTGCCACCCCCGACCATTGGCATATTCTGATTGCCATCGCAGCTGCAAAGGCCGGAAAGGATATGTATCTTGAAAAGCCTCTCGGCGTTAGTCTCCACGAGGACAAGGCGCTCTTTGATACGATAAAAAAATTCAATCGCGTTTTCCAGTTCGGCACCCAGCAGCGTTCTGATAAGAATTTCCGTCTCGCCTGTGAGCTTGCTCGAAACGAATATATCGGAAAACTCCATACAATTAATAACTGGTGTCCCGGCAGCATAGAAGGCGGTTCTACTGAGCCTGCTCCTGTCCCCGAATGGCTCGATTATCAGATGTGGCTTGGGCCTGCCCCATTCACCCCATATACACCGGACCGCTGCTCCAACAGCCTCTGGTGGTTCATCTCAGATTACAGCCTCGGCTGGATTTCTGCCTGGGGAGTCCACCCGCTTGATATTGTCCTCTGGGGCGGCGGTGACAAGACAAAAGGAAATCTCCAGATTGAAGGAAATGCCGTCTGGCCGAAGCAGGGCGTCTGCGACACAGCTATTGACTGGAATGTTACCTGCCATTGGGACACCGGCATAACGATGAATTATACCGCTAATCCGATTCCTGATGAATGGCAGAAACGTTATAAACGCGTTTCTGACCACGGCACAGCCTTCGAAGGCTCCGAGGGCTGGGTCCATGTTGACCGCGCAGGAATTAATGCCTATCCCGAATCGCTTCTCAAGGTAAAATTCAAACCATCAGACCTTCGCTTAATCAACAGCAACCATCACGTCAGGAACTTTATCGATTGCGTTAAAAGCCGCAGCCAGACTGTCTGTTCCATCGATGATGCCCTTGCTGCAGATACCCTCTGTCATCTGTCCGACATTGCTACGAAGGTCAATACGAAATTGAATTGGGATGCCCAAAAATCTGTCTTTACCAATAGTGATGCTGCCAATCGCTTCCTTAATCGTGCAATGAGAAGTCCTTGGCATCTGTAAAATTGAAGGAAAAGTATGACCACTGAAAAACTGATTAATCGCACAAAAATTTTGGTAGTTTTAATTATTTCAGCAATCCTTTTGTCAGGCTGTTCAGGCGGACTGGGAAAAACAGGTCCTAAATCTGTCACCGCTGTTGTCGTTACCGGCGGTCACGATTATGAAAAAGAACCCTTCTTTAAAATGTTCGATGAATTAAACGGCATAAATTACGTCAACTTTGATCTCAAGGATGAAAGTGAGATTTTCGAAAACATCGGCAACTGGAATTATGATGTCATAGTCCTTTACAATATGTCTCTGAAAATAAGCGATAAAAGAAAGGAAAACTTTCTTAATCTCCTCAATAAAAAAGGCGTCGGCATTGTCGCTCTCCACCACAGCATCGCTAATTTTCAGGACTGGCCCGAATATAGAAAGATTATCGGCGCAAAATATTTCCTCGACGATGGTGTCGATAACGGCAAGCCAGTCAAGAGGGGGGCATACAAAGAGGGTGTGAATATAAATGTCTTCGTTGCAGGCAAAAAGCATCCTGTGACAAAAGACCTCAAAGACTTCTCTATTATTGATGAGACATATAAAAATTATCTCGTCGAACCGGACAACAAAGTTCTTCTCACTACTGATTCCCCCGACAATGAAAAATCTATCTGCTGGGTTCGGTCGTTCGGCAAAAGTAAAGTCTGCTATATTCAGTTAGGACACGGAAAAACCGCCTATGAAAATATCGATTTTCGAACCCTGCTTTCGAATGCTATTCGCTGGACTGCAGGAAAAAAGTAAGATTAGTTGGTAAATTTTTGATTGTGTAATATTAGGAGTATTTTATGAAAATTTGTACCAGATTCCTGTTTTTTTTGGCACTTTTTGCCTCATTTTTCTTCTTTTCTCCAGCTTTTTCCGCCGTTTCTACCCAGGAAATCGAAAAAATTGAGGCTGCTGCCCCCAAAAAACCGACCGTAAAGCCCGAAAAACCACGAAAAATCCTCGTTTTCAGCCTATGCAACGGCTTTCAACATTCTTGTATCCCCTTTTGGGAAAAGGCTTTAACGACAATGGGTGAAAAATCCGGCGCATTTCAAACCGTCATCAGCACCGATATGTCTGTCTTCGACGCAAATAATTTAAACCAGTTCGACGCAATCTGTCTGAATAATACCACACAGCTTAAATTTTCACCGGAACAGAAAAAAAACTTTTTGGATTTTATACGGAACGGCAAAGGTATCATAGGCATTCACGCTGCCACAGATAATTTTTCTGACTGGCCGGAAGCTGAGGAAATGATGGGCGGAAAATTTACAGGACATCCCTGGGGTGCTGATAGTACCGTAAGTATAAAGCTCGATGAGCCGAACCATCCTTTAATGAAGGCCTTCGGCGGTAAAAATTTCAAAATTAATGATGAAATCTACCGGACTGAGCCTCCTTTATATTCCCGAGCAAAACAGCGGGTACTTATGAGCCTCGATATGTCCGACCCGAATACTAAAGCCAAATCTGAAAAGCCCTCCGATGCTGATACAGGTATCAGCTGGATAAAAAAATTCGGCAAGGGCCGCGTCTTTTACTGCTCCCTCGGTCATAATCATCCTGTGGCCTGGAATCCGCAAGTCCTCCAACATATTCTCGACGGGACACAGTTTGCAATCGGAGACTTGAAATTAGATGACAAATTTATTAAACCTCTCGAAATAAAACCGGTTAACGTAACAGGGCTGAAGAAAGAATAAATTTAAGGTTTATTGTTTTATCAGAAAAAAATATGAATAACAAAAAATTTAATCGAAGGTCATTTATTAAAGGTATATCAGCCGCAGGTGCTGCACTTGCCTTCCCGGCAGTTGTTCCAAGTTCTGTTTTCGGTGCAGATGGTGCAATTGCTCCATCTAACCGCATCAATATGGGTTTCATTGGCGTCGGCAATCAGGGAACCTGGGACCTGCAGGGCTTTCTGTCGGATAATCGCATTCAAGCGATGGCTGTATGCGACCCAAACCGCCAGAGCGATGGTTACTGGGGCGGTGCCGTAGGCGGTCGTGAAAACGCAAAGAGGATTGTTGAAAGAAGATACTCCGAGCAAAGAAGGTCGGGGGCTTACAAGGGCTGTGATTCTTATGAAGATTTCCGCCAGCTTCTTTCGCGGCCTGATATCGATGCTGTGGAAATCGCCACTCCCGACCACTGGCACGCCCTGTTGACTGTTTTGGCCGCAAAGGCAGGCAAAGATATTTATTGCCAGAAACCTCTGTCGCTTACCGTTGCTGACGGCCGTGCGATGGTTAATGCTGTTAAACGTTATGGAAGAATCCTGCAGACTGGCAGCCAGCAGCGAAGTGACCAGAGATTCCGTTTTGCCTGTGAGCTTGCCCGCAACGGCAGGATTGGAAAGCTCCACACGGTAAAATGCGGATTGCCTGCTGGTACCCCTGATTATTCAGCTGGTAAAAATATCAGCACTGATCCGAAACCTGTTCCCGATGGCTTTAATTATGAACTGTGGCTGGGACCGGCCCTCTGGGCGCCTTATTGTCCTGCACGATGTTTTGTCAACTTCAGGTGGGTCCTCGATTATTCCGGCGGCCAGCTTACCGACTGGGGCGGCCACCATCCTGATATAGCTCAATGGGGAATGGGTACTGAATACACAGGACCCGTTGAAATCAAAAATGCAAAAGGAGAATTCGCAAAAGGGCCTCTCTGGAATACTGCTGAACATTATTATTTCGAATGCATTTATAAAAACGGAGTTAAGCTTATAATTTCCGACAGCATCCGCGGGGGTGTTACATTCGAAGGCTCCGACGGCTGGGTCTGGGTTGACCGCGGCGCAATAGATGCAAAACCCAAAGACCTTCTAAAGTCCGTCATCGGCCCAAATGAAATTCACCTCTACAAAAGCGATGACCACTTTAGAAACTTCATAGATTGTGTCATATCCCGCAAAGAGCCGATTGCGCCTGCTGAGGTTGCCCATCGCTCGATAACGATTGCTCATCTCGGAAATATTGCTATGATATTAGGCCGTGACTTGAAATGGGACCCGGATACGGAAAGAGTAATTGATGACCAGGCGGCAAATGAAATGCTTTCGCGAGCATATCGTCAACCCTGGTATATTTAAATAAATAAACTAAATTTAATAGTGAGGTTAAAAATGAGTGCAAATCGTATCGTTGGAAAGCTCTTGGTTGGTACCCTTTTTATTTCAACATTGATTGCCATTTCATCTGTTGCGTTTGCTGCAGAATCGGCTTGGATTGAACCGCTAAAGGGTCCAGATCTCAATGCGTTTCGTCAGCCTCATGACAAGTGGCAGTTTGTCGGAGAAGCAAGCCTCGACACTGCTGACCCGGCTAAAATCGCGACGAAGCCCGGCACAGGTGTCCTTGTCGGCAATGGCGGCATCCCTAATATATTCACGAATGTCGAGCATGGGGATGTTGAGCTTCATATAGAATTTATGGTTCCAAAAGGCTCGAACTCCGGTGTTTATTTTATGGGCCGCTACGAAATTCAGGTTCTCGACAGCTGGGGTAAAAAAGAGCCTAAACACGATGACTGCGGCGGCATTTATCAGCGCTGGGATGAATCACGGCAGGGCGATCCCGGTTTTGATGGAATAGCTCCTCGCGTTAATGCCTGTAAAGAACCCGGCCAGTGGCAAACTTATGATGTTATTTTCAACGCGCCGCGTTTCGACAGAGACGGCCGAAAAACTGCAAATGCAAAGTTTATAAAAGTCGTTCATAACGGTATTGTTATTCACGAAAATGCCGAAGCAACCGGTCCAACCCGCGCGGCTGCCTTCAATGATGAAAAACCTCTCGGTCCCCTTATGCTTCAAGGTGACCATGGTCCAATAGCATATCGAAATCTTCGCATTAAGCTTCTGGCTGCGCCCGGCAGTGATAAAGTTGACGATGCGCTCTATAATTCAATCCTTAAATATGACTTCGGCCAGTCCAGAAAAGACCTCATCGCCGTCGAAGAAGAGATTCGCACAGCTTCACCTGCAAAAAGAAAATTAATCGAAGACAAGCTTTTAGCTGGTCTAATATCAGACCAGGCTACCTTTGCAGCAAAACAGTTTATTTGCAGAATGCTTCAGCAGGTTGGTACAGAAAAGTCTGTTCCTGTTCTGGCATCATTACTCACCGATGAAAAACTCTCCCACATGGCTCGATATGCTCTCGAACCTATGCCTTATCCGCAGGTTGATGTCGAGCTTCGAAAAGCACTCGATAAGGCACCGGGTGAAACTAAAATCGGCATAATCAGCTCTATGGGAAACCGGGGCGATAAGAAATCAGTCGATTCAATTGCAAAAAATATTAAATCAGAAGATAAACAGCTTGTTTCCGCCGCAATTTCCTCGCTCGGTCACATCGGCGGGTCTGAAGCTGCAAAAATATTATCTGATGCCAAAGTTCCTGCTGGTCTCGAAATCGCAAGGGCTGATGCCTGTATAAAAGCTGCTGATAAGCTCCTCGCAGAAGGGAAAAAGAAAGATGCTGCAGCAATATATGGAAAAATGACCGCTGATTCTTATCCTGCCGCTATTCGAATCTCGGCTTATAACGGTCTTATAAACGCAGAAAAGGAAAATGCAGTTCCAACAATCCTCAAGCTCCTCGACGACCCCAATGCTGCAATACGCCAGTCAGCAGGCGCGTTTATTTCTGCTGTCCCAGGTCCGCAGGCCACTAAAGCATTTGCAGACCGCCTTTCTTCTCTTTCAACAAAAGACCAGGTTATTTTAATCAGCGGTCTGGCACAGCGCGGTGACAAAGCTGCTGCTCCGCAGATTGCAAAAGCGATGAAAAGCGCCGACAAAGATGTCCAGGTTGCAGCAGTTTCAGCAATGGGCATTTTAGGTGATTCTTCCTCTGTGAAAACTTTGGCTGAAATGACTACTGAAAGCGGTGATGTCAGTCAGGCTGCAATAAAAAGTTTGACTATTCTCAGCGGAAACGGAGTTTCTGAAGAACTGATAAAATCTGCCCAGCAGGGAAATCCCGATGTTCGTTCCAATTGCATCGATATAATTGCTGCTCGTCAGGATAAAAATGCACTTACCGTTCTTCTTAAGCTTGCTGAAGACAAGGATACGAAGGTTCGTTCCGCAGCTTATAAGGCGCTCGGCTCGATGGCCGGCCCTGCAGAGCTTCCGAAAATTGTAGCTCTATTGTCTGCAAATAAAGAGCCTGAAGAACTCCGCAAGCTCGAACAGTCTCTTATCTCTATCGTCAACCGCATTGAGGACAAGGGGGCATCAGGTGATGCAATCATAGCAGGCCTCAAGGCCACAGGCGACTCTGCAAAACCTGCATTGTTGACGGCCTTAAGTAAAGTTGGAAATCAAAATGCACTCTCAGCCGTTCGGGAATATCTTGCAAGCACAAATAACGAAGTTAAAAAGGCTGCTATTCGGACAATGTCTGACTGGCCCGACCCTGCTCCTATGGACGATTTGCTCAATATTGCCAAAAACGATTCCGATGAATCAAATAAGATTCTCGCACTCAGAGGTTATATAAAACTTGCAACTCTGCCTTCCGACAGGCCTAAAAATCAGACGGTCGAGATGCTTGCTAAAGCCGTTCCTCTTGCATCACGGGCCGATGAGAAGAAATCTATCCTTGTTGCCTTGTCAGGTCTGCCTTGTCTGGAGGCCCTCGATTTGTCCAAATCGATTGCCGCTGACCAGTCCGTTGCTGCTGAGGCAAAACAAACCATTGATAAGTTAAGCGCACTTTCTCTCATCGCAGCCGGCAGCAAGCTTAACACCTCCGGAGGAACAGATGTGCCAAAGATTAATGACGGCTTGGCACCGAAAAGTCCGGGTGAAAGCGCTCCGTATTTTCACTGGTGGCCGAACAAGGGAACAACCGAATGGGTCCAGTATGATTTCGGCAGACCTTTGACAGTCTCAGCCGTCGAAGTTTACTGGTTCGATGACACAGGCTCCGGCGAATGCCGCGTGCCTGCATCCTGGAAGGTACTTTACAGGGAAGATGGACAGTGGAAACCGGTTAGCGCTTCCGGCACCTATGGAGTCGAAGTTAAAAAATTCAACAAGGTTGCCTTCGAGCCTGTTAAGACTGATGCCCTTCGTCTTGAGGTTGTTCTCCAGCCGCAGTGGTCATCAGGTATTTATGAATGGAAAGTCGAATAAATTAAATAATTTTTATTTGTTGTTATTACTGCGTAAGCGGGACTGTAAATAGTTTTTTGAAGAAAGTTTTTTGTTTATGACACAAATTAAATCGAAACCGAAACTCAGCCGCCGTGATTTTATCCTGTCATCTGCTGCTGCAGGGGCGACTCTTATTATTAATCCCAATTTTTCTGCCCTTGCCGCTGAAGTCTCAAAAGGCGATGATATTAATGTCGCTCTTATCGGTGCTGGTTCTCAGGGCAGAATTCTTCTCGAGTCTTGTGTAAAAATTCCCGGCATACGCATCAAGGCCCTTTGCGATATCTGGACAAGCTATAACCTCCAAAATCAGTCGCGGTTCCTCGATACCTATAAACATCCGCACAATGATTATGTCGATTTCAGAGAGATGCTCGATAAGGAAAAAGACCTCCACGCCGTCATTATCGCGACTCCGGATTTCTGGCACAGCCCTCAAACTGTTGCCTGCCTCGAAGCCGGCCTGCATGTCTATTGTGAAAAGGAAATGTCCAATACGCTCGACGGCGCAAGAAAAATGGCCGAAGCCGCAAAAAAAACCGGCAAGTTGCTTCAGATTGGCCATCAGCGGAGAAGCAATCC
>JBFZBH010000037.1:0-8165 GCA_041308525.1 Phycisphaerae bacterium
CTGCCGGCGGACTGGCAAGGTAATCGTTCAACACCCCTGCGACTGGATTATCAATTCCTAAATCCTGCTCGAGAAGCCGATTATTTATAAGCTGGACTGCAAGGTCCAGCTTCGGCCAGCGAAGATAAACCTCAAGAAGACTTGCCAGAAAAGCCTCCTTGCCCTGAGGGTCAGATGCATTCTTCATAGCAAGACCAAAATATTTCGCGGCCTTTTCAAAGTCGGCGGTTTTGCGATACAGGCCTGCCAGCCGGACCTGAACATCATTGAGTATCTTCGAATCTTTCTGCTCAGCGGCCTTGGTCTCGGCAATTTCAAAGAAAGAAATCATCTGGCTGTCAGAAAGTTTCTCCTCATTGTATTTTTGCTCGATTCGTGTTTGCCAGTCGGCTATTGTCGCAAGGTCACCGCGTTTGAAAATTTTCAGCATTGTCATCCATGCAAGCAGGCCTTCATCGGGAGCCGATGAGATTTTCTCCGCCAGCCAGGTTAAATCATCCTTGCTTCCAAGCTCATCGGCAAGGGCCATCAGCTTTTTTCTAACAGCAGGATTGCGGTCATTGGGAAAATCGACTCGCAGAAGCTGGAGGGCGGAGGATTTATCTATATTAATAATGCCCTCAACCGCCGCCTGTCGAACTGAATCTATTTGTCCTTTAAGAGCAGAATCAAATAACGGCTTGTAAACCGCTGCCGCCTTGGCCTTATAAACGCTCGAACCGCATATCGACGCCATTATCCCGAGCATTTCGGAGCTGAAAGGCTCGGGAGAAGAATCTTTAAGCTCCTGATACTTCGCTGAAATCAAGTTGAGAAACTTGCTTACCTCTGCATCACTGAAGCCGTCGTGCTCGAAGAGCTTTCTTACAACATCTGAACCCTTTCGTACTTTGGAAGGGTCATTGGCTGTAAGATATTCCTCGGACCATTTGAGGGTCTGCTTGCGAAGCTCCGGCGCAACTTTTACCGCCGCTCCCGGCAGGCTGCCGTAATAAGCAGACCATCCGAGTGCGACAAACAGTTCGGTCTTTACTTCGGGGTCCTGCTCGATTTTGAACTGCTCGGACAATGCACCTGCTGAATCTATCTGGCTCATTAGGGAAAGCAGCGAAGCGGTCTTGATGCGAACATCCCTGTCGGAATCAGAAATCAAATTAACAAGAGCTGGAGAAATCAGCGCAAGCATAGATGCTTTTGGATCGGTGCCAAGACGCCATTTATAGACCTTATCGATTGCCCAAAGTTTCACCGCAGGTTCGGAATCTGCCAAATATGTTGCCAGAAACTTGCCCTTTTCAGCTTCATCGGTCACAGCCGCATAGAGCTTATCCAGAGAGGCAATGTACCTGTCACGCCAAAGTTTCATTTTGGCTTCCATCTGGCTCAAGTTGAGGTCCTGACGAATCAGCCAGTCCTGGATGAATTTGTCTTTGCCCTTCCGCTGAAGCTCCCTGACAATTTCAGCGCGGGTCTTGGGGTCCTTGCCGACCGGAATGCCGATCGACTGGACAGCCTCCTGTGCTTTAACAGTCACAAGCTTATCGCTGTCATCGATGAGCCTGATAAGCTGGATGGTTGCTTTCATATCCGGCAGCATCGCCAGCAGGGTTATAATGTTCAATTTGGCCTTTTGAGATACACCAGAATCTGCCAGGATTTCTTCAACCTGTCCTGAAAACTCATCATACCTGTAAATCAGCATGGCATCAGCTGCAAGCCTCACCTGCAGCGCATCGTCGAGAGAAATAAGAAGATTCAGCAGCGGCTGAATAAATTCCTCTTTGTTGAGCACTTCCGTTTTGTCGGCCCTGGTACTGCTCAAAGCACGGCAGATGGCCATTCTCGCAAGCCCGTTTTTGTCCTGTTTCAGCGTCTCGATAAGTATTTCACGGGCCAAAGGATTTGCATCGGATAATATTAGCGTCGCCGCCCTCGCTCGTATCGATTCATCTGTTCCTTCCAAAAGGACTGTTTTATTGATTTCGAGCTGCTCATCGGACAAGCTTTTCTCTTCCGACGTCGAATCCTGCGGATAAAGTGAAACCCTTCCGAAGCAAAGAGCTGAAACGCCCGAAACAATCAAACAAACCAAAGCACTACTAACTATCCGTTTATTCATAACGATGACCCGAAATTGCACACTTCTTATAGTTTAATCGTCAGAAAGAATAATAAAATAAAAAAAATCATAATAAAGTTAAAGGTTTTTAAAAAATTTCGGCAATTATTCAATTCCAAGAGAACCTGTCAGGGTCTTGGATGAAACTGTTTATGAATCTTCCTGAGTCGTTCACTGTCAACATGCGTATAAATCTGCGTTGTAGCAATATCAACATGTCCGAGCATCTCCTGAATACTTCTAAGGTCCGCCCCGCCTGCCAGCAGGTGTGTCGCAAAACAGTGTCTCAATGTGTGAACAGTCAAACTTTTAGACATTCCCGCGCGCGCAGCATACTTTTTAACGAGGCGCCAGATTTCAATACGACTAAGAGGCCTGCCTGTTCGGGACAAAAAAAGAAAATCACTGTATTGACCGCGTAAGGAACTGCTCGGTTTCCTGTCTGTTGAGCCGCAAGCAAGCTTCGGGCGAAGGTTTTGAAGATAATCATTGATTGCTGCGATTGCCGTTTTGCAAAGCGGAATCACACGCTCACGCCTGCCCTTCCCGATACAGCGAAGGTAGCCGATATTAAGGTTTAAATCCGAGATTTTAAGACTCGCAAGTTCGCTCGCCCGAACTCCGGTCGCATAGAGAAGCTCCAGCAGCGCTTTATCGCGATAATAGTATGGTTCTGCGGGGTCCGGGGTGTCGAGCAGCTCGAAAATTTTCGATTTGCTGGCAATTGATGGAAGCCTCTGCCAAAGCTTCGGTGCATCCAGGATGGAAGTAAAATCCTCCTGCAGAAGACCGGCAAACTTTGCAAAACGCAGAAACATTCGTATCGCAACAATAGAGCGTTTTATCGAGGTTTCCGATTTCTCGTTTACAGTGAGGACTTTCTGATACCTCTGGATTATAGCAGGCCTGATTTGTTGCAGGCTGTTTATTTTGTTCTCCGAGCAGTAATCGACGAAATTTTTAAGGTCACGCCCGTACGCAAGGACTGTGTTTTCAGACATCCCGGCCTCTGCGGAAAGATATGCAAGAAAATTATTAACAAACTTGCCCAGAGCAAATGTCTGGAGCTTTTCATTAACAGTTTGCAATTGGGCCAAAGACATATCGCTCAAACGTCCTATAAGGCTTCCGCTCTTAACAAATTAAAACAATTCTGTTTCATTCATTCTGGTCTCTTATCGGTATTAAGATGGATACAGCTTTAAAAAGGGCTTGTTAAATTATTATGAGCTGACATCCAGTTAAAGAAATCTTCAAGATAGATGCTTCGCCGCAAGCAGCTTGGCAAATAATACAAGTTGCAGACAAAAATCTTTTACGCAGGAGAGGATTTTTCCTGGTCGTAGTTAATGGCGCGTATTGGGTAAGGGATGTTGATGCCTTCTTGAGAGTATCGTCTGTGAAGTCTTTTTACGAACTCATGCTTAATCAGATACTGGTCAACAAATTCTTTGGCCCTCAAAATTACAGTAAAGTTAATGCTGAAATCAGCAAAGGTATGGTAGCGGATAAAAGGAGTGAAAGAGGGAACACCGCCGGTTACCTCATTCATAACCTCTTTACCGACTTCGATAGTAACCTTTTCGACTTTTTCGAGGTCGCTGTTGTAATGTACACCGAGATTTACGAGAACTGCCAGTTCCTTGTCAGGCTGATAATAATTTATGACAATCGATTTTAATAATTTGTCGTTAGGTATCAGGACCACATTATTAGGCAGCATCCTTATCTTTGTTGTGCGCCAGTTAATATCAATTACATAACCTTCCTCGCCTGTTTCCAGCTTTATATAGTCACCCACCTTGATTTGCCTGGCAGCTGTAATGTAGAAACCGGCGAAGAGATTTGCCAGTGTATCCTGAAGAGCGAGCGCTACAGCAAGACCGCCGACACCCAGCGTGGCCAGAATTGGTGTTATATGAACGCCCAGGCTGCTCAATATTATTAAGATTCCGATGATAAAAATAATAATGCGGATTATGTTCTGAGTAAGGCTGGTCACGGGAATAAAAGTCTGAATTTTTGCAGAGTAATGTTTAATAAGCCCTGCGGAGATATTCGCCGCAACAAGTACCGCTACAAACAGCCCGATTCCCAGCAGCACTTTATTGAGAACATAAACCGTCTTTTCGGGCAGGCTTGAAAATGATAAGGCAATATAAATGCCAAGCATAATAAACAGGAGAATAAACGGCCCCTTTGTTGCAGAAATGATTATGTCATCGATTTCAGTGGTCGTTTTTTCCGACCATCGGGATAGCCGGCTAAAAAGAATTTTTCTTATAATGTAGCCGACCGTAACAGTAACCGCAAAGATTGCGATAAGAATTAGTCCAGTCATTATCTCTTTTGCAACCGGAGACAAAGATAATAGATAATTCATTTGTGAGCTCCTATATGAGCAAAACCATTTTTAAAATTTCAAACAAAATATTCACACCAGATAATAGAAATGACAATAATAAGAAAAATAATAGGCGTCAAGGAGCATTTTATCCCGTCTAAAGCTAAGAGCAATAATTTATTGAAGTGATTGATAAATTCGTCTTTATATGGTAAGGTATCCGGACTTAAAATTTAAGGAGCTTTGAACTGTGGAAATGACCTGGCTGATGAGAGCAAGGATAACAGCGGCAGCAGCAGTCGGAATACTGCTGATAGGCCTGCTTGGCTGGTCGATGGTAAAGCCGGATGACCCTTACAGAATAGTAACCTTAAGGAACCTGACAGCACCAGAATCATTAATGCTCGCCGTCCTTTCTGTTATCGCCGGTTTCACCGGTTATTTCGCTTCCTGGCCTTATGGCAAAGAAATTGGAATATTGACTGTCCCCTTCGGCCTCTCAATCTGGTCAATAAGAAGCGGAACTATGGCCAACTTGATGCAGATGAATCCGATAGCAGATGAAAAGCTAAACCTCCTTGGATATTTAAGATGGGAGCCGATATTCTGGATGGGCATTATCGCAGCAGGATACTGCGGTGTCCTGCTGGCAGAGAGTGCCAGAAAGCCAGACAGGCCTCAGATTCAAGAGAAGGAAAGTTTATCGAAGCAATCCCAGATCATAAATGCCGCAATCGCTGTTGCCGGCTCAGTCGCAATAGCTGCATTTGGCATTATGATCTTCGCGCAAAATAATAAGTTATATGATGATAAATTCGGGACCCTCGTCGCACAGCCGGTTATAGGTCAGATAATTTTTGCCGTCATCGTCTCTTTTGGAATTGCTGGCTTTGTTGCAAAGAAATTCCTAAAAGTCAGCTACATTTGGCCTGCACTTGCAGCCATATTCATAAGCCCATTGTTTACAAAATCTTACAGTGATAGGCTTGTAATTGAATACCTCGCAACAAACTGGCCTGCCAACTTCTTTATTAACTCAATTGCCAGCGTTTTACCTGTCCAGATAGCCGCTTTTGGTGCGATAGGCTCTGTAGCAGGCTTTTGGACCGCTAAAAGGTATATTTATTGGCGGGAGAACGAAAGCGGTTAATGGAGCACAGGAAGAGTAATTGCATTCTTTTTTTACATCTTCTCTTCACTTAAGTACATTTTTTACAATAACTTACATCCCAAAAAGTCCAATAACGCGTTTTTCAACATAAAAAAACGGTATTTTTACCAGCCAATATAGCCGAAAATAGAATTGAACCGGAGGATGGTTCGACAGGTCTGGTTATCATAACCTGTTTATAGATAATAGCATAAGGAAGAGGTTAAAAGCGGTTTTACGAACAACTGATTAAAGCAAAGCGTAAAAATATAGTTCAGACCAACTTAAAAAGGAGTTGAAAATGTTGGTTTTAAGCAGACAAAAAGATGAATCGATAATAATCGGTGATAACGTTGAAATCGTGATTGTTGACGTTCGCGGTGAGAAGGTAAGGCTCGGAATAACAGCTCCGAAAGATGTTACCGTCCACCGCAAAGAAGTTTACGAGGCTATCCAGCGAGAGAAGAAAGAGAAAGCTGATAAGGAAAAAACCGACCAAAAGCCAAAGGAAGAATAGACAGATTCCACGAGCGAATTTTTTTACACATTAATCCTCCTCAAAAAAAGCCATTCTTCTTCGAAAAACGATAAGAATGGTTTTTTTATGCGCATAAATGATTAAACATCAAGGCTCGATAATTAAGCATCACAATTCCTACATGCGCCTGTAACGCGGGCCGCCGCTGCCTTCAGGGGCAGTCCAGCGGATGTTATCGAACGGGCATTTGCGCTGGCAGGTCTTGCAATGAACACAATTCGATGGATTTGCAGGCCGAACCTGGCCATGGACATTCTCATAGACACCTGCGGGACAAAATGTGATGCAGGGACAATTGAATTTAGGAGCGCATTTCTGAGAACAGGTGTTGGCATTGATAATTGTCAGGTGGCTTGGCTGTTCCTCCCGATGGATAGTTGCAGCCAATGCAGTGAAGGTCGCCTTGTCATATGTCTGTTCGGGCTTCAGCCGATACTTTGCAGACCTCATTGCTTTATAGTCTTCCTCAATGTGAAATTCGGGAAGCAGCCCGCCTAAAGCTGAAAGGGGCATTCCCTGCAAAGGACCGAATTTGGCTACAGTCTGCCGGAAATTTTTTGCTGAATCCATTTCCTTTGCAACATTCGAAGTATTTATCAGGGCGGTATATCTTGAGGCTGTCTGTCTCGGGTGGCTTAGGCTTTCATAGATTGCTTTCGCAGACTGAATACCCGAATCTATTGCGTTGTGAAGCCCCTTGATTTTGAGCATATTTACAAAACCTGCACTGTCACCGATTATAAGGCAATTCGCCTTGCCGATGTTGTCTGTCTGCGGGTCGCGCGGAATCGAGTAAAAGCCCCCTTCTGGAATCATCTTTGCCCCCGCTTCGACGACGGTTCCGCCTTCGATGAATTTCTTAACGAACTTATGCTGTTTAAATCTTACGAGTGCATCTTCTGGATTAAAATCGCAGTATTTCCAGTCCGCCCCGACAATCATACCAACTGAAAGATGTTCGGCTGCTCCAGCATAGATGATACCGCCGCCAAAAATCGCGGGACCAATAATGGGTGTCCAGATTGGGAAGCCCATCGCATGAACAACACGGCCGCCGGAAAATTTATTATATTGTTCCGGTGATACTTTGATCAGTTCTTTTACGCCTACCGAGAAAAGCTGCGGGCACCTTCTTTTAAGTTTCGCTTTCTCAATAAATTTTTCTGTCACAAGACCGTCGCAACCCTCCGCAAGGACAACGAATGATGCATCGATGATTTCGCCCTCGACATAATTGGGCTGCTTATTATTGTGCTTGTCAAGTCCCTGGTCAACGAGCTTAACAGCCGTCGTGACGCCTGTCGAGCCATCGAGGAAGATATCGTTTGCAGCAAAGCCCGTTAAAATTTCAACGCCGAGATTTTTCGCAGCCTGCCCCATTAATCGAGTCAGCATGCTTATCGAAACTGAGTAATCACCCTGATGAATCATCTGCCCGAAGCCAAGATGCATAAGCTTTGCGAGCTTCAGCCCGATTGTTATATTAAACGAAAGTTTCTCTCCCAGAAGAAACAGGACATCATCTTTAGTAATTTTACTTGCCAGGATTTCTTTGGCCAAGTCCGAATTCTGCCAGCCGCTCCACGCTCGGTCAAGCAGGGTAAAAAGCGGCTGAGGTTCGAGCACCGCGCCGGATAGATTGTGATTGCCCAGAGACGTCCCCTTCTCTATAACGCAGACATCGATGTCCGGCTTAAGCAGTTTCAGCTGTATTGCCGATGCAAGCCCCCCGGGACCCCCGCCAACAATCAGTACCGTAACATTATTGTAATTATTATTGCTCAACACTTTCCTCTATATTTTAAGTAGCCTCTAATTGTTTCACCAATTGCGTAACAATAGATTCGGCATCGCCGACTACATAATAATCGCAATTCTTGAAAATCGGGGCATTCGGATCATTATTTACAGCAATGATTGTATCTGTATTGGCAAGACCAATTATATGCTGAATAGCTCCTGATATCCCGATTGCAAAATAAATTTTCGGAGCAACAGATGTGCCCGTCTGGCC
>JBFZBH010000038.1:0-8160 GCA_041308525.1 Phycisphaerae bacterium
GTCAATCGAGTTGGGCCCGAAATTTTCAGTATGAATTTTCAGTGTTATCGGCTCGCCGAGCAGATATTCATCCTTTTCAAATGAGACAGTTGATGTAAGCTCATCGCTTAATTTATGAACATTTTCAGAGCTGAAAGCAATCCCCGGAATGGATGCTATACCAAAAGAGAATACAAAAATAGTCAGCAACCATTTCATTGTGAATGCGAAGCGAATTCTGGGGGGCACCATACTTAATTCCTCAAATTTAGTTTCTTAAAAATTGCCATCTCGCAATACAAGCAATACCATCTTTTGAATTCTCTTTTGTTGCTCCCTTATTTTACATATCTCTGCTCTTCAATTTCAACCATTTTCTAAGAAAATTAACATAAATTGCCATTTTGGGTCATAGCTTTTAGAATAGAGGTGAAATAAAACCGGTTTGCTATTATTGACAGAGCATAACGGCGGAATCAAAGTGGCAATTTAAGGATATTTTAGTAGCAATCTGGGAGGGCACAGGCCAGCCAGTTATTTGCCAGCAGGGCCAAATCCTTAAAATCAACGCGGCAATCCTGATTGAGGTCGCCTTCGAGCAATTCTAAGCAGGCTTCTATGGTGACGAGGGTATTTGCTGCACCGAGCGGTATTGCGTAAGAGCCTCTTACAACAGGATAGGGACTATCGAGAACGAAAAATTTTGTATTGTTGGCTGCAGTCTGTTCGATATTAAGCAGCGCCTGAGGCGTATAGGGCGTTTGCGGTGAAAGGGCCAGCTGCACTGATTTGCGGACCGGGTTATACTTAATCCAATCGTAAGTCCCTGCATCAAGCCTCAGATGTATTCCCAGAGGTGCGATAAAGAGGTCGCGATGAAAGGCATCGGTGGGGGTGAGGATTATTTCGTTACCCTGCCAGGAGATGTTGCCGCCAAAAGAGAGCCAGCCGAGCTGACTATCCTCAACGAGGAAGGCACCGGCGTTTCGGCAATAGCCGTAAAATGCCTGACCATAATCAGATGTGTATGGTTCAAAAGCCATATAGGCAGGGTCGGCAATGAAACACATCGAGCCAAAACCATTCTGATTTATATTGGTCAGGACGGATGTTGAGCCGCCGTATCCTGTGCGGAGAAGATGAAGGTTATTGGGGTCTTGCCGATATGCATCAAGAAGCGGAATGCAATTTAGACTTGCGCCGTAATGATGGTTCTCACGCGAAAGGTGCGACCATTTGCCATAAACATAGGAATCGAAATAGCGCCTGCCTGCACCATTGTAGCTCCAGTTCGGGATAGATGGCGTGTAAGCGAGGATAGCGTTGAGTGTCACCATTGCCTTATCTTCGTAGCCGAAATATTTGCACCAGGAATAAATTTCCTCCTGACCGGTCGAGTCCCAGGGCATTTCGCTTCCGAATGGATACGGAAGTGATTGCCAGATGGCTGCACGCTCGCGCATATAGTTTTCGAATTCGAGGGCTTCAGCAGTCCAGCCTTCTTTCTTTAGGTCTTTGAGAATTTCGACATAGACCGAGCCGACCATCAGGCCAAACTGGCTTAGATACGCAAAATCATCCGGGCCGCAGTGGTCTTTCATAGCGAGGCCGGTCTTGTAAGCCTGCTGGAGGTACCAATCCCATGTGTGGGTAGTGACAAGACCAGTATGATTTCTTGCGAGCCTGTAAAGCGACCAGTAAATGGCTGCCTGATGCGGATAATTGTAGGCACGCCAGGTTGTTTCGCTTCTGGCCTGGTCCCAGCCCGTGCCGTAAAAGAGGCTTGCGCGGACACCATAGTTTGGGTATTGCAGCCTTCCCCAGAGGACATTATTTACATACTGTTCGAGGTGCTGCACCTGTGTCGGGTTGGGGTCGTAAAGATTTTTAATACCCATTAGCAGATTGGGGCCTGCACCGGGCTCATCTGAACAGCCGGAAATATAGCTGCGGCCTTCTGCAAGGACCATTGCATTTGCGTCCCTGTCGAACGACATATAACAATACGTGCGTCCGAATGGGTCAGCAGGGTTTGTGAACCATTGTTTTGTCTCGTGGAAATTTGCCACCTTCTGCACCTGCTGATATTGAGAGGGGATAACATTATAATGGACATATTGCTTTGAGTTATCGGCATATTGGATAGTAAGGCGGCTTCGTCCGGTCTGCTGACCAACGAACTGGAATTGTCTGTAATTGTCGCTGCCAATTATTCCGAGGTCTGTAATTTGAAGTGCGCCTGAAGGCTCGATGAGCACCTGGCTGATTGGCTGAGATGCTTTTACGAAAAGTTTTGCATTTTCATTTAGGCCGATGACATAACCGGGGATACCCTTTACAACAGGTCTTTGATTTTCGATGAGTGTCTGCTCGATATCTTCGATTGAATTTGAAAGGACGAATTCGAAACCATAGCTTGCAGTTTGGCCAGTGCCTAACAAAATGGAAGTCGCGGTATTCCACGGCTGAGTTGAGGACCATTCATTTTGTGCGTAGGCTTTCGAGTGCACCATCCATTCATAGAAACCTTCGAAAGTTATGCCTCTTGGGGTCGGGTCATCGTTTAAGGGACGATAGGCTTCGAAGGAAGTTGCTCCAAGCGGAAGGACAAGAAGGGCGGGCGATTGTCCATTGAGGCGAGTGACCTGCAGGTAGCCGGCGTTGCCGCCCATATATGGGTCTGAAAAGGAACAGACCTCGTGTGCCTGCTGGAGACTGCGGCCGGTGAGGACATTATTGAAAACCATAGCCGCCCCGAAGGATCCTAATTCGACTGTCTGTGCTGAGTTGTTGGTGATTTCAAAACGCAGGGTGAGATTGCCGCCGTCTGTGCTCCAGATTCTTCTTACGTTTAAATTAATTGAGCCGGAGAGGACCAGTGGTATATTTGTAATAACATTATTGGCATCGACAACAGTTGGTTCGATTATGTCTCTGGACTGTGCTGAAGAGTAGGAAACCCAGGGATTCGAACCTGTTCTTGCACGGAGAGTGAAGTCGCCCAAATGATAATAGGGCGGCATTATCCTTTGAGTAAAACGATCAGCAGGGACAAAATCCACCACACCCGAAAGGGGTTCGACAGATGAAGCAAGCTGCAAAGAACGCAAGATGGTCAGTGCGATTTGATTAGAATTGAGGGTTACATAGCCATCGGAAAAGAAGTCATCGGGGAACTGAGCACCGAAACGGTCTTTATCCAGAACGAAGTTGTCGTAAATCTGCTGACTTGTCAGGACGCCGTCGTGAATTCTTACAATGGCAATCGCACCGGAGAGTGCGAGCTGTCCGCCGTTATACTCATTAACAAACAGCGGCGTGCCGGCGGAGGAATTTTGGACGGCTATATTTATATGGCAGGCAGGGAATGTCGAAAGTGTGATGCTCCTGGAATTTTTCAGGATGGTGTTATGGTAAACCCGAGCGGTTGCGCCGTCATAAGTATAGACAAGATATTGCCACTGGCCGGCAGGAGGCGTTCCGTTCCAGCCCATATCGTTTGCCCAGTGAGTAGCTGCTCCGAAATTGGCGTTGCTTCCATAATTGAGGGAGATGTTGCGGTTGTTTTGGCCGCGCTTGCCCCAGGCAGCGAGAGGTTCTTCTTCGGTTATCGAGGGATTGTAAACCCATACCTCTATCGAGCGGTCTGCACTGCCTTCGATTCCCGCGACAGACAGCGGCCCTATGTAGGCATCATTGATTCCATCGAAAACAACGGCTTGCTGACCGCCGATGATTTGAACGGCAGGCTCACCTGTTTTAGTGAAATTTCCGAGCGTCCCGCTGTTTAGCCATTCGGCAGTCCCTGCAGTCGGGTTTGAGGCATCCAGATACACAAGCAGGTCACCAGCAGTCTGGAAATCCCAGCAAAAGGCGGGAGCAGAACACAAAAATGCTGCAAGGGTGAATGCTGCAATAACGGCTTTCGCAATTTTGCGATGTTTTTTCTCAATATATGCTTTCATTAATAACACCCCTAAGAAAATCGGATGCAACCTGCAATTACATTAGAGATATTATCAAAAAGCGAGGCTTTTGTCAATACACGGCAAAAAAGCGGCGATAAATGACAGAGGAAAAAATTTTTTAATTTTTTTCAAAATTTCTCTTGCTTTCGCATATTCTATTACTACAATTACGCTTTACCTCAAGAGAGGGGTTGAGCTTACCTTGCGAACGGACTATGTCTGTTCATACTGAAAGTTGCTATGCGCATTAAAAGAATTGTATTTTTTATTGCGGCAATTGTTTGTATTGCAGGCCGGCTTGACCCCGCTTATGCGGTGCCGGTGTATATTTACGGCGATGATTTTGCTTTGCCGATTCCTAAGGCTGCAGGCGACACAAAAGGCTGGATGAACGATGCTGTGATTGAAATCGGCGAGCATCGGACTATTTACGACCTCGACTTGTTTGTCGATATCACGCACAGCAATGTATTCGATTTGCAGCTTTATCTTCAAAGTCCTTCCGGAACAAGGATATGTCTTGTCAATTACGGCATCGATGAATTTTTCAACAGCGACAATTATACACAAACCATATTCGATGATGAGGCGGCTGTTTCGATAAAACAGGGAGCAGGTCCATTTACAGGCAGGTTCAGACCGATGGAGCCGTATCGATTAAACGCCTTCGACGGCGAGGACATTTTCGGGACCTGGAAACTGCAGATTTATGATGCCTATTACGCCGACAGGGGGACATTAAACCGTTTCGAGCTATTGGTTTCCGTCCCTGAACCGGGCAGTTTAATACAATTCGCGATTTGCCTTCTTTTTATTCCGGCCCTGAGAATTCGAAAATACGATTAAGACTTCTGAAGCTCTGAATCTTTTTTGATGACCGATTTAGCCTGCTCTTTTTTGAAGGCTGCGAATTTTTTCGCAAGCTTCGAATCAGAGAGTGCAAGAATCTGAATTGCAAGAAGGGCGGCGTTTTTAGCGCCTGCTTTTCCGATTGCGACAGCTGCTACCGGGATGCCGGGCGGCATTTGGACCGTGCTTAAAAAGGCATCGATACCCTCAAGGCCCGAGCTTGAAATCAGGGGAACACCTATTACAGGCAAGGTTGTATTTGCGGCAATAGAGCCTGCAAGGTGGGCGGCCATACCTGCGGCTGCGATTATTACTTTGATGCCTTTTTTCGCAGCAGTTCGTGAGAACGATGCAGCAAGCTGGGGTGTCCTGTGGGCCGATAGAATACGGACAGATGGCGAAATCCCGAAAAATTTAAGCTGTTCGATACAGGCCTTCATCACTTCCAGGTCGCTATCCGAGCCCATCACGATGGCGACTTTGCTTTTTGCGTTTTTTATTTTACCAGTCATTTTTTTCTCGCTTTTCAGATTATTATAATTAATATATTTTTGTATAACATAAGCTATTCAAATCATAAATGCAAGCTTATAGGTGCGAAAATGCAGTGCAGAAGACCTGTAGTAGCCGGACAATTTTATCCCGGTCAATACGATGAGTGCATCAGGGAAATCAAGGAATGTATCGAGGAAAGGGTTCTCAATAAACCGCTTCCTGAACAGATAAAAGCAGGGATTGTTCCGCATGCCGGCTGGGTGTTCAGCGGAAGCGCAGCTGCGATGGTCTTTTCAGCAATCAAAAAGCAAAATAAAAATGTTGACACTTTTCTTATATTCGGAGCCGCCCACAGTTATGGGGGCGAAAGGCCCAGTATTTATGACAGGGGCTGCTGGCAGACTCCGCTCGGTGAGATTTTAATCGATGAGGAGCTGGCCGAGAAGGTAATCGAAAGCGGGCTTGCTGAAGGCGACAGGCAGGCCCATCAGTACGAACACAGCATCGAAGTCCAGGTGCCGTTCATACAGCACCTGTTCGCTTCAGCAAAGATACTGCCGATAATAGTGCCGCCTGCGAAAGAAGCAGTTGATTTGGGTGAAGCGGTCGGGGACATCATCAGTCAGAGTGAAGACAAGAAAGTTGTTTGCATCGGTTCAACGGACCTGACGCACTACGGGCCTCGATACGGTTTTGCACCGATGGGTGTCGGCGCAAATGCGATAGAATGGGCAACGAATGTCAATGACCGCCTCTTCATAGATGCAGCAATGAAACTGAAGCCCCGGGAAATTTTAAGCAGTGCGGAACAGAACCTTAATGCCTGCGGGCCCGGAGCAGCAGCGGCGACTGCAGCAGCAGCGAAAAAATTAGGGGTAAAAGAAGGGAAACTTCTTTGTCATACCAACAGCAATGAAATAATGCTCAAGAAAATGGGCTCATCCAGCGCTGAAAGCGTCGGATATGCAGCGATTGTTTTTTAAATAATTGCCCTGTTTATTTGAAAATTCAGCAGAAATAAGGCTTTTAGGTTTTTTTGTAAGAGTTTCTTGATTAATTGGCAAGAATAGTGTAGAGTGAGTTAAACATGAATTTTACTTTTTTTATCATTTTAATCGAGTTTTCATATAAGAAGCAGTTCTAAAGGAAGTCCCAATGCTTGACCTTTCCAAAAACAGATACAGACTAAGGATAGTTATTCCGGCTTATCCGGCTTTTAATATTTATTCCCGCATAGCGAGGAGGACCACTGCCTTGGGACCTGTTTGCATTGCGACCAGTGCCAGCAAGATGGATAGATGGGATGTTGAAGTCGTTGATGAAAATAATCTCGGCAAATTCGGTCCTAAGGGAGAAACAGTCGGGGCAGACCATGAAGTAATTCAAAAAGAGCGGCCGGCGGATGTGGTGGGATTTTACGGCGGCCTGACAAGTACCATACCGAGACTATACCAAATATCGCGGTTCTACAAAGACAGAGGAGCCGTCACCATAGCCGGCGGACAGCATTTTGCAGAAGATAATATAGCAGAGGCATTTGCTGCGGGCATCGATTATATTGTAATCGGTGAAGGAGAGGAGGCAATCAGGGAGCTTTTAGAGGCAATAGAAGGCAAAGGAAAGATAGATGATATAAAAGGCCTTGCTTATTTGAAAGAAGGAAGGCCTGTCTTTACGGCGAAAAGGGAGCAGATAAAGGAATTTAACAGGCTTCCTTTGCCGGATTTTTCTTTAGTGCGCTACGCTAAAATTAAGATTTATCCCGTGGAAAGGATTCGGGGTTGCGGAATGGATTGTGAATTTTGCACGGTTAAAGGCAGACCGAGACCTGCTTCTCCGGAAAGGCTGCTTGAGCATATCAGTGCTCTGATAGAAACAAGGAACGCCAAGCAATTTTTCATCGTCGATGACCTCTTCGGCCAGCAGAGAGATGAAACCATCAGGTTCTGCAATATGCTCGCGGATTACGAAAAACGGGTCGGCAGAAGACCGTTTATAACGGTGCAGATAAGATTGGACAAAGCACGGGATAGCGAGCTTCTTGCTGTTATGCGCAAGGCAGGGATTCAAACTGTGGCCATTGGATTCGAATCGCCTATAGAAGACGAGCTGAAGATGATGAAGAAAAAGGTGAATTCCGCAGAAATGTTATCGCTTGCGAAAATATATCATAAATTCGGATTTTTAGTGCATGGAATGTTTATATTTGGCTATCCGCTGACCGAAACTACAGGTTTTAAAATATCCCTTAAAGAGCGTGTTAAACAATACAGAAAGTTCATCAAAAAGGCTGACATCGATACAGTCCAGGTATTGCTTCCTGTTCCTCTGCCGGGAACGGAACTTAGAAAGAGGCTGGAAAAGCAAGGCCGTATTTACCCGCTAAGCGATGTCGGATGGGAATATTATGACGGCAATTTTCCGCTTTTCGAGCCGGATGAGTCGCTTGAGCCCGAGCGCCTGCATAGTGCTGCAAAAAAAATTATGGGCAGGTTCTATCAATTTAAATATATGTTCCTTGTGGCTCTTAATATTTTCTCTTTCCCGGGGCTGATTTTCTTTCTTCACGATATCCGCTCAGGATGGGAAGGGTGGTACCGGTCGTGGCGAAACTATCTTATCCGTTTTGGCGGCTGGCTAACCATGAGAAAATGGTCTATCGAGTTCAAAAAGAATAAATTCCTCCAAAAGCTGCATAACGCCCGAGAGCATATAAGAGACACACATCAGCTTCAGACATAAAGTCTTTTTTTGAAATATTCCCCCCCCCGTTAATCAATGGAACTTTGATTTTGGGTGAAAAGAAGCTGTTTATAGGCACCCGGCTTGTTAAATAGGGCGAAATTACAGCAGAATCAGGACTGCCCAG
>JBFZBH010000039.1:0-8115 GCA_041308525.1 Phycisphaerae bacterium
CTCAGTTGCGTTCAGCATTGCTTCCATTTGTTCGGGACTGAGCTTGTCACATCTGCTTTTACACCAGCGAGCCATTCCAACCGCGAAATCTAAGGCTTGTTTGTCGCCGCAATATGTGTAAACATCAATTAATCCTGCAAAAATTTTGTGCAGTGTGTAATAGGGCGCCCAGACACGCTCTCTGTTTTCAACGCGGTCGATAAAACTTTCAGGATAGGCGCTTAAATAGCCGCTCTGTCCCAATGCCTTCTGGCATTTTGCAAGCTCAGCAGCCATTTTCACTGCCTTTTCTTTCAACACAGTATCGCCCGTAGAGGCATACATCAAAGCGCAGCCAGACAGGTAATGACCCATACTATGACCTCGAAGCTCGCCGTTGGGGTCTTCCCATCCGCCGAAAGGTTTCGCTGAGGAAGGAAGGCCTGCATTTACGCGAAAGTTATGCAGCATCCTGTCGGCATCGATGTCGTGCAGATATTTCCTGTTGAGCTCCATCGCGTCCTTAAAAGGTCCATCGAGAAGCCTGACCTCTGTCAAATCGAAGGAGTGAGCCTTAATCGCAACTTTAGGTTTAACTTTTTCAATCGAATCTGCCGGCTTTGCCAGACACGATGAGATAAAAATTAAGGAAAATAAAACTGCAAATCCAATTTTGGTCATCCTGTTCATTTTTCAGCCCTTTCATTTCCTGATGCTATTAGAGGTTTGCTATCTGTCTGCATTATTTCATATTTCTTAAAAAAGGTTAAAAATATTGCTACACCAAGCGAGGTAATTTTATTATATTGATTCAAAAATACAACTTTTTTTGATAAATTTGCATCTGCGGCAAAAAAATCATTTTAGATATTTGAAAAGGAGCAGGATTATGGTTATAAGTATTAAGCAAAAAATTTCAATCTCAGCAGTATTATCTTGCATCCTACTTTTCTGCGGCTGCAGTATCGGAAGAAATCCGCAGGTTTTGATTAAAACAGAAATGGGAGACATAAAGGCAGAACTTTATACCAAGCAGGCGCCGATTACCGCCGGTAATTTCCTAAGATATGCAAAAGAAGGCCGATATAAAGATGCCTGCTTTTATCGCGTTGTCAGGATGGACAATCAGCCGAACGACAAAGTTAAAATCCAGGTCCTCCAGGGAGGATTATACGATGATAACCATCCCTCACGATTGCATCCTATTAAGCATGAAACAACTGAACAAACTGGGATCAGGCATAAAAACGGCACTCTTTCTATGGCGCGCTGGCAGCCGGGCTCAGCAGACTCTGAATTTTCGATTTGCGTAGGACCTCAGCCTGAGCTCGACTACGGGGGAAAAAGAAATCCTGATGGCCAAGGGTTTGCTGCTTTTGGAAAAGTTATCAAGGGAATGGAAGTAGTGCAAAAAATTCACAGCCAGCCTGCTGATGGGCAAACACTTACTCCGTTTATTAAAATTAAAGAAATAATCCTTATTAGAGAATAAAAATTCAAACTTTCCGTCTTTTCCTCAGAAGTATAGCTTATTATATATTAAAACAATCTTATAATTTATATCCAATCTATACCCGAACTGCGGCACAAAACCATCATATCTCTTTTATTAACAAAGGGTTATATCATTTTAAAATAGATAAAGCCCCTTTAAGGGCTTAAGAGAAGGCTTTTATTTGACTTAAAAGCAGATTTGAACTATAATTATGTTTTCTCGTAATAGTACTGAATTTAGGAATAATATTATAGAATATGACCCACAAAACGGTTCGAATAAAACAGGCTAAAAAAAGCCAAACTAAAATCTTAAAGGTCGGTTCCCGGAAGCCTTTTAGAACTTATTCAGAGGCCATAAAGTATCTGTTTGAAAAAACAGATTACGAAAAAGAAAAGCGGATAAGCTACAACGTAACAACCTTCAACCTCAACAAGATGGCCAAATTATTGTCTTTGGTCGGCAATCCGCACCGAAAAATCCCTACCGTTCATATAGCCGGCACAAAAGGCAAAGGCTCCACTGCTACGATGCTCGCCAAAATGCTCGAGGCGAATGGCTACAAAGTTGGTCTGTACACATCTCCTCACGTTGTGCATTTGCATGAGCGTATCGCGGTCAATTCGAAAATGATAACCGAATCAGAAATGCTGGGCCTAATGAACCGAATTCATGCAGCTGTTGAAAAAGTATCCAAAACCGAAGCCCCGACTTTTTTTGAGATTATGTCGTGCCTGGCATTTATGCATTTTCATGATGTTAAGGCAGACATTGCTGTCATCGAGACTGGTCTTGGCGGCAGATTAGACAGCACTAATCTGATAAAACCTGAAGTAATCGGCATAACAAGCCTGAGCATGGACCATATGCAGCAATTAGGCAATACTATTGAGAGCATTGCCACAGAAAAGGCCGGCATTTTCAAAGAAGGCGTCCCAATTGTAACTGTAAAACAACATCCCAAGGCACTGAGCGTGCTCAAAGAAAAAGCCGACCTGGTAAAAGCACCGATGACAGTCACAGGCTTGGACATTAATTTTTCTTACCGGTTCGAAAACTCAAAAGACCACGGTCCGCATAATAAGATTTGCCTGACGACGCCAACAAGCAAATTCGAACATCTTAGGGTTCCTCTTCAGGGAAAACACCAGGCGGTCAACTGCGGCCTGGCACTGGCGCTGCTTGATAAACTTAAATCCTGCGGATACAAAATAGACAATGACCGTGCTGTTCAGGGACTTGGCAGCGTTTCACTGCCCGGAAGAATGGAGATAATTTGCGAAGACCCGAGAATTCTCATTGACGCAGCCCACAACGCAGCAAGTATCGAAGCATTAATCGAAGCCATCGGTCAGAGTATTCCTTATGATTCTATGGTTGTTATCTTCGGCTGCAACTGCGACAAGGATGTTGAAGGGATGTTAAGACAGCTTCAGTTCGGAGCCGACAAGGTCATATTTACACGCAGCAGCTCGCCAAAAGCAGTCCCGCCGCAGGAACTTGCAGACAGGTTTGCCGAAATATGCGACAAGATGTATCAGACTTCTTCCAGTCTCGGAGAAGCTCTAAAGCTCGCTAAAAGCGCTGTAGGCAAAGAAGATTTGATTTGCATCACAGGCAGCTTTTATCTTATCGGTGAAGCCAAAATGCGGTTTCATCCGATTAAGCTGCCCTATCAGCAGCCGGTCTATCAGCAAATAACCACATAAAAGCTTCTATTGCGATGAACCCGCAGGCCTTACATTTTTCCCCGTGATATTCGTTATCGAGTCGCCGAGGTCTTTTCGCATAATATCAGCAAGTTGCTGAAGTCTTTTGACTGCGTCCTGATTTTGTGCAGAAACATCCTTCTTTTCGCCAATATCATTCTCCAAATCGTAAAGCTGAATTGGAACATTCTTTCCATCTGAGTCCTTGCGTTCAAAAATAAGTTTCCAGTTGCCTGCGCGGACAGCTTCGAGCCGATATCGGTTGTAATAATAAAAAGCCTGATGTGGGGTTTGTGCTGCCGGATTAATCATAAGCGGATAAATATCTTTACCATCAATAATCCGGTCTGCTGGAACTGATGAACCAGCCAGAGCAGTCATCGTTGGCAAGAAGTCCATCATTGTTGAAATCCGGCTGCAGGTTTTTCCGGCAGATATCTTCTCGGGCCATCGCATTATGCAGGGGACACGCATACCGCCCTCAAAAGTCGAAAATTTCCCGTCTCTCAAAGGTCCGGCAGAGCCGCTGTCTTTGCCTTTGGCCAGCCAGGGACCGTTATCAGAAGTAAATATTACAAGAGTCTTGTCATCAATCGAAAGTTCCTTAAGGCACTGCAAAATCTGGCCGACCGACCAGTCGATTTCAGCGATTACATCTGCGTATAAGCCAAATCCCGTCTTATTCCTTAATTTATCTGATACATACAGCGGAACATGAGGCATCGAGTAGGCGAGGTAAACGAAGAAAGGACGGTTCTTATTATTCCGTATAAAACTAATCGTCTTTTCTGTATATCTCGATGTCAGCAGGCTTTGGTCAGGATTTTGTTCGATAGTTTCACTACCTTCGATGAGCGGCAGAGGCGGGTGTTTTTTATTATTCTGGGGCCGCATATCATTCGAATACGGCAGGCCAAAATAGTAATCGAATCCCTGTGCCAAAGGCAAAAACTCCTTCCGGTGGCCGAGGTGCCATTTACCGATGCAGGCTGTCGCATATCCCTGCTTTTTCAAAATCTCAGCAATCGTAATCTCATCGGGATTTAATCCGATTTTATCTGAAGGATTTAATACTCTGGGAATACTAACCCGCTGGGCGTAACAGCCGGTCATCAGCGCCGCTCGCGAAGGTGAACAAACAGGAGCAGCAGAATAGAAGTCCGTAAATTTCATCCCTTCCAAAGCCATTCTGTCCAAATTCGGCGTTTTACGCTCCTTTGCCCCAAAGCATTCTATGTCACCGTAACCCAAATCATCCGTCAGAATAACTATAAAATTCGGTTTGTCTGCCGAATCTGCTTTGGCAATTTGACCAAAAACTTTCTGCGAAGCCGATAGCGCGAGCGAAGCAACACCAATCCCTGCTGACCTTAAGAATTCTCTGCGGTTTTGGCCTGATTTCACAAAAAATCTCCTTTTATCAGCAAAAACAAAATATAAAATCTAATATCACTACCAGGATTATAATCACAGCTGTACGAAATCCAAATAAAAATGATTTGTTTTCGGGATGTATTAACACAGTTGATAAGAAAACGACAGGCTGTCTATGAATCTATCTTAAGAGTTTTTCTTTTTTCTGAACAGGAATGCAGAACCCAATGTTAAGAGCATAATTGTTGCAGGTTCTGGAATAGTATAGCCCTGTTCTAAAAGCTCGAAACTGACGGGGTCGAAAACTTCGTAATATTGTGAACCCGGAAAGTCTATCCCCTGCCAGTCGAACTTAACTGAAAAACCAGTCTCGGCCTGTCCAGCGGCAATGCCGTCAGTCAATGCCGACGCATCATATCCGAGGGGGATACCGAAGCCTGAAGATTGCAAAATCATCTGGTCCCATCTTGTATTTATCGAGGATGGAGAGGTAATAACAAGATTAGAATAAAGGCTCTCGTCGAACCAGAGAGTAAACAATTTCAGCGGTTCATTAAGGGTATTATTTTCAACGGTATATTTGTATTGAAAGCTTCCGCTTCCAAGGTCAGTCAGTTCATAAGATATAACAGCAGCAAAAGCCTGTCCGGAAAAAGATATTGCCAAAAGACAGCTAATCATTATGAGTACACTTTTTTTCATCACACTTTTCTCCAAAAAACTCATTTACAAACTAATACAGCTAATTCGCCGTTTGTTTTCGTGTCGTAATTCTGACCGGCTGTGAGACTGCAGCAGCACCATTATTGTCAGTTGCCTGCACAGTCAAATCGACAGTCAGGACATAAGTATCCTGCGTAATTTTCTGCCAATTCAAAATCCAGCCGTCGCTGCTATTCTTATCAACAGCCAAGCTGGTGCCGTTGGAAAAAAATTCAACCTGGTTTACCTGTCCATCACCATTCACTGTTTGAGCCTGTATTATTATTCCTGTTGTGGAATTAACATCAATTAGCTGCCCGTCTGACGGGCTAACAATGCTGATGAGCGGCGGTTCGTAATCGACTGTAACCGAAATTTCCGGGGATGTCTGGCTCGATTCATTGCTGTCGATTGCCTTAGCTGTAAGTTTATAAGTATTCGATGAATCCCATTTGAAGCCCTGCCAGTTTACTTTCCAGCCGTTATTGCTGTCGTTATCTTCGCCGACTTTGACGCCATTAACAAAGAATTCTACTCTCTTTATGGGGCTGTCGGAACTTACAGCTTCGGCCGCTAACTCTACGGAAGAAACCTGGTTAAAATCGAATACAGCGCCATCGGCGGGACTAATTATATTAACAATTACAGGCCCTCCCTGCTGCCAGTTGTTTGCAAAAATTCCGAAGTCAGAAAAATTAATAATAAGGTCTTTGAAAAGATTCGAAGGATTGTTGAAATCCGGCGAAAGCCAGTTGGCAACAATAAAGTTCAGGTCAGCACCATCCACAATGCCATCGCCATTTACATCACCTTCCCGGTCTTCGCAAACCTGCCAGACGATGTCATTTACATCCACCGGTACCGAACGGTCAATCCTCACAATGAAAGTGTCATCGTTCAAACTTTCCTGCAGGGCTGGAATAAAGCTGAAATGAATCTTATCGTTAAGGACATTGATGTTATCAGGAGTCGAAACAAGCTGCAGATTTATATTTTTCAGCGGATTTTCTGCAATATTTCTCACTTTCATTTTCATTCCGTATTCGAAGACCGTTCGCGAAATTCTTTTCTGCCAAATAGTTTCGTAGCCCGTTACGGATAAAACATTTTCCATCATATAAGGCAAATCAAAATTGTTGTCGGCTGCTGTAGAATATCTGCCGTCGCCTTCCTCCCAGAATTTGTTCAGATATGTCGAAAATGTCCTTACCTCGATGACATTTCGGGCCGGCACAAATTTCATAATGCGAAGCCACCCATCTCCTCCGTTATCGAGCCCCTGGTAATCTGCGAGGAGCTCGTAAACCGTGTTGCCGTTATCGCCGATGCTTGTCCTTCTTGCAACTGAAAGATGACCGTTAAGGACAACGAAGATATTTTTGTGCTTACGGACAAATTTTTCCCAGATGTTCTGTCCTTCAGGGGTAAGTGTCCTGCCGTCATTTTCCAGATAAGAATGAGTTAGAACAATGACCCTGTGGTTCGGATATTGGGCTACAATATTATTGGCCCACTGCAGTATAAGGTCACCCGGCCCGAACCTCAGACACATAATCAAAAATTTCATACTTCCTACTGTGAAGAAATGATAGGAATTCTCATAATTATTTCCGTAATTTCCGCCGAACCAAGGATATGATGAGTAGCGCGAGACAGGAAAATACTTTGCATAAAAACCGCCCGAGCCGTCATGATTGCCCGGCACCATACAATACGGCAAGACACCGTCGAGTGTGCTCATCGCAGTATTTGCTACAATCCACTGCGATTCCGAACCGGCAGAATCAACAATGTCACCTTCATGCAATACGAACTTGCAGTTTATTTCATCCTTATGGTCTTTCAGCCATTGTGTCTGGCTGTAAAAACCTGTGGGAAAAGATGCGCAATATTTCTGAGTGTCCGGTAAAGCCACTATCGTGAAAGGCTCGCCCAATCCGCGAATCTGACCAGCATCTTCAGAGGGCTGAGGCGGTTTTACTATGGAAACCGCTTTTCGGCGACTCATACCCCAGGCATCGCCGACGCGTTCTGCGACAGTTATATTGTTTCCTTTTATATTGACGGCCAGAAATTTGCCCGCGCCGCTTTGCGACTGGGCAGCCGGAACACTATAAACATCGAAACCGTTCCAGGCATACATCGAGGTTGTGTGACTGTGGCCATGAAAAATTCCTATTACGTTATATTCCTTTATACGATCATAAAAAGCCTGCTGCATCGAAACCGGCCACCAGGAAAGTCCCCAACTGTCGAATCCATAGTGACACAATATCACCACCGCCCTGCCGCTTTCGCCGACATTTTCAGCAAGGTCGGCCTGCAGAAATTCCAGACTGTACTGTGCAGCTAAACCTGAGTTGTCCGTTCCGCTATCACCGGGACAAAGATTAAGATTTATAAAATGTACCTGCTCCCAGTCCCAGGAGTAATGCAGACCATTACTTGAGATGCTCGAAAGACCTATCCGAAGAAGATTTCGATTTTTCACTGCTTGTCGGACAGCCGAGCCTGCATCGCCATCCTGATTGCCAAAACCTTCGTAAACTTCAAACTTAAGCCTTCCTTCTCCATTGATACCCCAGTCACTTTCGAACTGACTGAATTGTGCGATGCCGTTTGAATCAGAACCGTTATTTACAAGGTCACCTGCGACTAAAACACCCCGCGGCGGCTGAACAAGTCCATTGCCCACACTGCTTGGGTAAGAAACGCCCGCAAGAGAGTTCATCCTGTCAATCGTCGCCTGATTTGACTGGCCGGCCCAATCGCCAATCCCATAATGACAATCTGCAGCAACGAAGAAAGTTATATTCTGCTCGACGGTCGTAAACCGCCAGATATTCCCTTTCCAAA
>JBFZBH010000040.1:0-9400 GCA_041308525.1 Phycisphaerae bacterium
GACTCTTCAGGCAAAAAACCTATTCGTGCATTAATTTTCGGGTCGGTGCTGTCTCCGCCGAATACAAGAGCCCTTCCCCTGGTCGGACGAAGAAGACCGAGCAACAGTTTTATTGTAGTTGTTTTGCCGGAACCGTTGGGACCAAGCAGGCCGAAGACTTCGTTGCTGCGGATTTTAAGATTCAAATCATCAACGGCATAGACCTTGTTGCGGCCCCACCAGTCCGAGAAGGTTTTTGTCAAAGAAAGAGTTTCAATTACATATTCCATAAAGCGATGTCTCGTATTATCAATCAAAAAAGACAACTTTTACAAGCTCACATCATGATCGAGCTCTTCACCGTAACGGACAAGTCTTGCGCTGTTAAAAACGACAATCAGCGAGCCTGTAAAATGCAGGACAGCCGCATAAGCCGCAGGCAGCCAGCTTGCAGCAGCAGCTATCATACCAAGCAATATGTATAATACGCCGAAACCAAGGTTCTGGTTTATGACGGCACGTGTTTTTCTCGAGAGGCGGACGAGGAACGGCAGTCTTCTCAAATCATCGCTCATCAGTGCGATGGATGCTGAATTTATAGCAACATCGCTGCCGGCTGCTCCCATAGCAATGCCGAGGTCTCCTGCTGCGAGGGCCGGGGCATCGTTAATGCCGTCACCAACGACAACAACGGTATGGCCGTCTTTCTTTAGCTGCTCAACGATATTGAGCTTGTCCTGAGGAAGGCAGCTTGCCTTGAAATCTGTGCAGCCAAGCTCAGCGGCAACACGATTGGCAACTTCCTCCCTGTCGCCGGTCAGAATGGTTACCCTTTTAATTCCCATATCAAGCAGCTCGCTGACAGCCTTATGGGCCTGGGGTCTTGTTTTGTCCTGCATTCCAATCCAGCCGATACAGCGTGAATTCTTTGCTACGAAAAGTGTGCTGAAGCCCTGCTCTTCGTGAAGAGAAGGCCCTGTGATGGTACTGGTATCTACTCCGTTTTCCCTAAGGAAAGTATCTCTGCCAACGATGATTTTTGCTGAATCGATAGTCGCCGTTACACCTTTGCCCGGTGTCTCCTTGAAATTAGTCGAGTCCGCAAGAGTAATGTTGGCCTGTTTTGCAACTTCCTGAAGTGCCCTTGCTGCGGGGTGTTTGCTCATTCTCTCGGCAGCAGCGGCAGCCGACAAAAGCTCAGCAGGTTCAATACCGTCAGCGGGAGTGAGCTTAGTAACATAAAGCCTTCCCGTTGTCAGAGTGCCGGTTTTATCGAAGACCATAGAGGTCATTCTGCCTGCGATTTCGAGGTCGGCTACATTCTTAATAAGAATCCCAAGACGCGCTGAAGCGGAAATAGCTGCAACCATTGCGGTCGGCGTCGCCAAAATAAGGGCACAGGGACAGGATATAACAAGGATTGAAATTGCCCTGTTAAAATCTCTGGTCAGAAACCAAACTATAAATGCAACCATAAGAATTGTGGGCGTGTACCATTTCACATACTGGTCGATGATTCTCATCATCGGGATTTTCGTCTGCTCAGCCTGTATAATCAGCGACTGGACCTTGCCGAGAGTGGTGTCTTTGCCGGCCTTTGTAACCTTGATATCAAGAACTCCTGTCAGGTTATTAGTTCCAGCAAAGACCTGCATACCGGGGACTTTATCGACCGGCAGGGATTCGCCAGTAATTGTTGCCTCATTAATGGAACTAAGACCATTAACGATTTCACCGTCAGCGGATACGTTATCACCGGGACGAACGCGGATAATGTCACCTGGCTTCAGCGCGCTCACCTTAACTTCTTCTTCGGAACCATCTTCCTTTAAAAGCTGTGCCCTCGTGGGAGTAAGCTTTATCAGTGATTCAATCGATGCACGTGCCCCCAGAGCGGTCCTGCTCTCGATAAGCTCGCTTAGAAGCATAAAGAATGCGATGACACCAGCGGTAATATAATTTTCAGCCGGGGGCTTGCCGCCCTGACCAGCTGTGACAAAGCAGGCAATAATCGCAAGTGCAACCAGCTCATCCATATGAGACTCGCCATGCAATATGCTTTTGGCTGCATGCCAGACAATCGGAGCACCAAGAAGAATAGCAGCAACCATAGCCAAAGCAGTAGAATTAAAACTGCCAACTCCGTAAAAGAGATTCGAAACGGAACTGCTTAAAAGCAGCATCCCCCCTGCCAATGTTCCGAGCAGAGCGATGCTCACTCTGACCTGGCTGGAGTGAGTGTGCTCGGCTTCGATATCTTCTTTGAAATGCAAATGTTCGTGGGCCATCGTTACTCCTGTGTCTTTTCCTTCGGCTTATTGACAAGCTTCGGGTCTCTGTTGACTTTTATGTAAATTACGCTGCCCTTGTCGCTTTTGGCAGGCTCAATGAGTATTTTCTCATCCGCCTTTGTAAGAATCTTTGCAATGGCATTTTTATAAATGGCCTGGACAACAAGCTGTGGTCTCTTTTGATATTCCGGCAAAATCTGTGTAAGGTAATTTGCATTGGCAGATGCATCTGAAACAACTTTCATTCGGTATGCCCCTGCCTGTGAAATTATTTCCCGGCACTTGCCTGCAAGAGCCGACCACAGGGATTCAAGGTATGCATCGTTTGCATCTTTATTATGAAGTGCCGCAGCAAGCTCTGCTGCTACGGGGCCTGCAGTTTCATTTAAGGTATTTTGAGCATAATTTCGAGCATCATTAATTTCTGTTTGCTTGGCCTGGCTTGCCGAAATGGAAGCCTGGAAGGCATCGTCAACCTGCAGCGGCCAGGTTACATCAATCCTCTGAACTGAAACAACTCTTATGCCGCTCTCCATCTGATCGAACTGTTTCTGAACAAGGTTCTTAACGTGCTCGCTAACAGTACCGCCTTTCTCAAACGCCTCATCAATTGTGTAATTAACCATTGCTGTTACAACGGAGCTATCGACAACATCGGTCAAAAGGTTAGTAAGGTCTCTTTTTATAACATCTATATACTTCTCACCGGATTTTATATCCTGCGTGAAAACGTTTTTAAAGAAGCTTTCCGGGTCGCTAATCTGACAGATGAGTTTCCAGCGAGAATGGAGAATGTTATAATCGCTGTCGCCGCTTGCCCTGAGGTTTTCTGCATAAGGTTCGCTGCGTGTAAGGCTGTAGCCGTCAATGAGAGGATTAAGAGGAACATCCGGCGGGACCTTCTTTTTCTCACTTGAAAGCTTTTCTTCCTCAGTCTGGAAATACCAGAAAGAATCGACATTAAGGTCGATTGTTTTTTCGACGGGTATCTTAATGAACTGATCGACAGGGTACGGAAAAACCCAATAAGGCCAGGTGCGAGGTTTCAAAATTCTTGCTTCGCCCCTGCCATGAATTTTGCCGAAGCGAAGGATTATGGCGCGCTCATCGGTTTTGATGGTCTTGAATCCTGAGGCAAGAAAGAAGATGACCAGCGCTATCATAATTAGCTTAAGAATCAGAAAGCTGATTTTAAGGGCTTCGGAAATGGAACGTGCACCCGCATCAGTTTCCGCGGGCGGAGGGGATTTTTGCTGTCCGGTATTTTTTATATTCTCATTAGCCATAAATTGTCTATCAAAAAATTACTTTTTCGGCTGCAAATTCGGCATTTCCCGCAACAAACTAAACGGGTCTTTGTCCGTATTTATAATATATGTTGACCTGTCCTTAAGAATTTCCGGGAGGACTTCCACATCACGCAAAAACATCGCAAGCTCCGGGTCGGCCTGAAGCATTTCATAATACTTGGCAGCTTCGGCATCGCCCTGTCCCATTATTGCTTTTGCTCTTGCCTGGGCAGCTGCAAGAAGCTCTGTCTTTTGAGCATCAGCCTGAGTTCGAATCGCGACCGCTTCTGCTTTGCCCTCAGCAATGGTTTTTTCCGTTATAGTATTTCTCTCGCCTCTCATACGATTAAAAACATCTTTGCTTACATCAGCAGAGATTTTAAGCTGCTTGATGCCAAGAGCCTTTACTTCCATACCGTAAGCCTCTCTGACAGAGTTCTGAAGGCTTGAAAGCATTTTGTCCTGAATCTCCTGAATTCTTATCTTTTTTGGATCACTGTTTACAAACTCGGAGAAAGAATACTGTCCTATGACGTTACTTTGTGTCTCATTCATCTGGCTGTGCAGTTTGACCTCTGCTGCGCTTGTAGAGCCGACTGAGTTGAGGAATTTATTGGGGTCGGCAATTTTCCAGACGACATAAGTGTTCACGATTATAGGCACGGCACCCTTAGTAGTGGTCTCTGTCAGGTCAGCTTCGAAGACACGCAGTCTCGAATCGAATTTGTAAATCTGCTGTATGGGCGGCGGCCACCTGAAATACAGACCCGGCTCGGTAATCTGGCGAGTCGCCTTTCCGAAGGTCGTCACGAGGGCAGATTCTGTTTGCCGAACCTGGAAGGAAATCAGTGCCATAACCAGGACAATTACAACCAATACCACGAGGATTGCGACTGCTATACTTTTCATTGGGAACTGCTCCCTTCAGTGCCGAATGCATCTGTCAGGCCAGGTATAAATTTGTCGGTAACATCTATTTCCTGTACCTGGAACTGATTTTCATCGGCAACAATTACGAATTTTCGAATACCTTTAAGGCCATCCTGAATAGCCGTTAATCTCTGTTCATGCTTAAAAATCTGCGGGGCCGCCCTGTAAGCCTGAATCTGGCCTGCGAAACGCTCACCGGTCGCCCGGGCAATTACAGCTTTTTGGTATGCGTAGCTGTTTGCACTTCGCAGTGTAGCAAAAATATCGCCTTTAGCCTGCTCGAAGGCCTCATCGAGCCGTTCGGCAAGCTCCTTGGTTTTCGCGTCTTCCTGCTTTTCTTTTACAGCCTGATACTGTGCGGCGAGCTTATAGAGCCTGTCGGAATCTTCAAGAGAGCCTGCAAGCGTGCTTAAAGTCCTGTTCTTTTCCGCATCGGCCTGGAGGATAAGTGCCTGCTTTTGCTGGACAGCGCCGATGACCTTCTGGTAATCAGCTGCAACTTCAGGAGGCGGATGGATGCCCTGCATCCCGAGGAAAACGACCTCGATACCGAGCCCAGCTTTATCAGCGGCAGCCTGAATATTTTCCGTAAGAATTTTTTTTGCCTCGACTCGCCCCGCTCCGAGGAGACTATGCGCAAGGTCTTCGGAAGTATCGACTTCTATCCTTGCACTCGCGGCAAAGCTGGTAAGCTGCTGATAGCAGATTGCCTCAAGCATTTTTTCGGATGCATAGCCTTCTGAGCCGTCGCTTTTTTGATATTTGCCATAGTTATAAAGAAACGAATATAAGTCCTTCACCCTGTACTGAACAGGAACAGCGGCAATAACGAGGCTAACCGGAACTGCGCCTGCTTCGATTTTGCCGGAGCGCTGGCCGCTGGCAACGAGCAGATGGTACTCTTCCTTGTAATGTGTCCTGCCCCAAAGTTTCGGCGAGCGTTCCGGCTGGCCTGTCTTCGGGTCGATATTAGGGACATAACCGATAGCTAATTCCATCACCCTGTATGCAGGATATTTATAGGCTATGTCGATAGGCCAGGGCCATTTGAATAAAATCCCTGGTTTGATGATTTTTACGCCAGATGAATCCTTGACGGGATTGCCGAACCGCTCAAGAACAGCTTCCTCATCCGGATTTATAACCACGATGCAGCTCGACAGATACAAAGCGGCAGCGGCAAAAAGAACCAAAGGAACAATTGCCTTTTCGAGGAGTTTATAAAACCAGGTCTGGGACACTTTGAAGCCGAACTGATAATCGATTGCGCTTGCAGCGGTATGAATGATACCGCCCGGCTCATTAATTATACCAAGCAGGCGGCTGTCAAAGGCGCTGCGGTTGTATTGTCCTTTAATCCTCGGCCTGTAAATATCGAAAACAACATTCAATGCAGTTTCGGCACCGAGAATAATCAATAAAACGGGGACAATCCAGTTGAGCACTTCAACGATGATGTTATAACCAAAATGAGCAAATAAAAGGCCGATGAAGAGAAAGAAAGACAAAACGGCAACGGCAACAAAACTGCTTCCGCCAGCCTTGAGCGGCCGCCACAGATTCTGTGACAGGGCAAGTCCTGTTGCAAGACGAGAAATCAGCAAGCAGACAAACGCCACGGCAACCAGGGAAGCGGCACAAATCAAAGGTTCTTTGGGAGCCGGCTGAAAACTTGCAGTCAGGGCACGCACCAGATACAGACCTATGCCTGCCTGATAAATTGCAATCAAAGCTGAAAAAATCGGGAGAAACCATTTTTCGAACATAGCAAGCCGCCGCTGTGCGACAGCAAGCATGCCTGCCTGCTCTGCTTTGGTCTGAAAGATTGTCGAGCCCTGCCTGCCCTTCTCCATCAGGCCCATATCGAGCTTTTCCTGCTCGGCGAGATTAATAAGATGAAACTGCAGAAAGAGAACAAGCCAAATCAAAATTGAGCTGCCTATAAGCCAGGAAATTGTGTAAACAGCGAAAAAACCGCTCCAACGCCCCAGCAGCAGGGTAACCAGGAAGAAAATAACACTTGAAACAAGCCCTGTTATAGCCAGGTATTCCGAACGTTTTGTCGAAAGCGCCATCTTTTATCCCTGAGAATTAGAACAAAGAAACATAAAGATTGTATTTATCACTGTAATCGGGTAAAGCTATAATAACTAAGAAGCTATATAATTTAACGAATTAACACTGATAGTCAAGAACTCTTATTCGTTATAATCAAAGGAAAAATCTTATTATGAGCAGCAAATTATACACTTTAACAAAAAACACATTCATAGAGACAATCAGGCAGCCAATTTATATGGTCCTGATAATCGCCGCACTCATTCTATTTTTCCTAAGCCCTTCGATAACAATGTACACTATGGATGAAGACATTAAACTATTACGCGAAATCGGATTATCTACGCTTCTATTGACCAGTTTGTTCATAGCAATTTTCGCGGCCAGCGGCAGCGTGGCAGATGAAATCGAGAATAAGACCATAACTACGGTCCTGAGCAAGCCTATACAACGTCCGATATTCATATTATCGAAGTTTTTGGGGGTTGGAGGGGCTGTTTTGATGGCACACTATATATGCACAATCGCCCTTTTAATGGCTGTAAGGCACGGGGTTTTAGAGTCGGTAAACGATACACACGACTGGACGGTCATCGCAGCAGGATTGATTTCGCTTGCATCGGCGTTTATTTTGAGCGCTTTTTTCAACTATGTTTATGACTGGAAATTCACATCGACGGCAGTGTTTTTGATGGCGATTTTCGGGACAATCAGCATTATATTCCTGTATTTCATTGACAGGGACTTGAAATTCGCACCGAAGAACAACGGGCTGCATACCTTCGATGTATATGCATCTATTTTGTTATTTATGGCCGGCCTGGTAATCGCAGCCATTGCGGTTGCTCTTTCGACGAGGTTCAACATAGTTGTAACGCTGACAAGCTGCATAGGAATATTTCTGCTGGGGCTTGTGACTGATTATGCGTTCGGGGAGCTTGCGCATAAACAACTTTGGGCAAAGGCTTGTTATTTTGTCGTGCCGAACCTGCAGATTTTCTGGGTGAGCGATGCCATTTACGAGGGCAGTAAAATTCCGATTTCTTATGTTTTTTCAATCGGCTCTTACAGTCTTTGTTATGCAGCAGCCATTTTATTTCTGGCCATTGCCATCTTCCAGCGCAGACAAATCGGATAAAGAAACCAACGAAATATGTGAAAGAACCTTGACAACAATTAATAAGCTTATGCAAAATTTTATTTTGTATGTAAGTTTATCAAAAAGCTTGACGGCTGTTATCAGAATTAACAATATCTGTCAGAGATGCTTGATGAGGGCGATTTCGTCGCAGTTTTCCTGTTTGGAGCAGCGGGCGCAATCCATCCAGACCTTCATCGGGAGCTTTTTTCTCTCGATGGTTTTGAAGCCGAATTTCTTAAAAAAGCCCGGCTCCAAAGTAAGGGCGAAGACCTTCTTTATGCCAAGCGCTTTTGCCTCGGAGCCATTCTGCTCAACAAGGACAAATGAGCGGATATTCTCATAAATATCAGCCATAGAGCGAAAGAGCATCTTGTCCTGCTCGGCATAATTATTTATAAGCGTATAAATAATCGGGGCATCAGCGATTTTTGCAAAACGTGCTTTCATAGTAAAACAGTATATCAATTTTCTATACTTTTCCAATACCAATTTGTTTGATAGTAATCTGCTATGCCCAGTGCAGAATTTAAGCGAAAACAGGAAAATTTGGGAAAAAAGGCTTTAAAATAAGCGGCTTATCGCTACAATGGCTGCAATTATGAGGTTTATACTGATTGACAAGGTTGTCAGGCTCGAAAAGGGCAAGGAAATAAGGGCGGTCAAGAACGTCTCTTTGGCCGAAGAGTATTTGGCAGACCATTTTCCCATATTTCCAGTACTGCCGGGGGTATTGCTACTGGAAGGGCTGATAGAATCAGCCAGCTGGCTTGTTCGGCAGACGGAAAATTTCTCTCACAGTATGATATTGCTAAGTGAGGCAAAAAACGTAAGATATAAAAGTTTTTTAGCGCCCGGCTGCCAGGTTGAATATGTGGTAGAGGCCAAGACAATAGAAGAAAACGTAAGCGGCTTTAGCGGCAGCGGGATTTCAGACGGCCAGGTGATTGTAGAAGCCAAATTCGGCTTAAGACATTTTAACCTTGAGGAACGGAACCCTGCGATGGCTGCTGTTGATGACCAGATAATTGAAAATATGAGAAACAGGTGGAAACTTTTGTATAGTGAAAAGGAACAATAAAATCGGTTTTTTTATAAAAGGCGAACACTAAACGGTTAGCCGGAGGTACAAACAAATGGCAGTAAACAGGGACGAAATTTTCAAGAAGGTTCAGGGCGTGCTGGTCGATGCACTGGGAGTTGATGAGGAAGAAGTCAGCAGCGATTCGACTTTGATGGGCGATTTGGGCGCAGAGAGCATCGACTTTCTGGATATCGTGTTTCGGCTTGAGAAGGCGTTCGCGATAAAGATACCGAGGGAAGAGCTGTTTCCAATCGAGAACCTTATGAACAACCCGCAGTATGTCAAGGACGGCAAGATGACTGCTGCCGGCCTGGCTGAGATTAAAGCAAAGATGCCTCATACGAACCTTTCTGAATTCGAGAAGGACCCGAACATAAATAAGCTCGGTGATTTGTTCACGGTCAACTCGATTGTCAATTACATCGAGAGCAAGCTGAAAAGCTAAGAGCGATTGAGCTTTTTATTTTGCAGGCTTCACAAAGAAATTTATAAGATGCGATGGATATGGATAGACAAGTTTGTTGAATTCGAAAGCGGCAAGCGTGCTGTGGCGGTCAAAAATGTCACGCTTGCAGAAGAGCACCTGCACGACCATTTTCCCGGCTTTCCAGTTATGCCTGAGGCCCTAATG